>JANOJH010000621.1:0-3155 GCA_031408135.1 Bdellovibrio sp.
CTACAATTGACCCAGGCTTCAGGGGCATCCGGCCTATCCGCAACCAAGTTGGGCATTCAATATCTTCATTCTATGGTTTCAAAGTAGCTGGGCTTTTCCAAAATGCTGGCGAGGTTACCGGAGCTCCAACTCAAGCTGGCGCAGCACCTGGCCGGTTCAGATATGAGGACATCAACGGTGATGGCCGAATTAATCTTGATGACAGAACTTTTATAGGAAGCCCTGTACCTAAATTCACCGGAGGCCTTAACTTTACCATCCGCTATGGTGGCTTTGATTTAGGAGCTTATCTATACACCTCATTGGGTGGAGATATCTGGAACCAATCAAAATGGTTTACTGATTTCTATCCTTCCTTCCAGGGAGCAGCCATCAGTGAGCGGGTCAAAGACTCATGGACTCCTACCAACACTGGCGCTACTATTCCTATTTTTGAAAGTGCGGCAAACTTTAGCACTAACTCACAAGCAAGTACTTTCTACATCGAAAGTGGAGATTACCTGAGATTGCAAAACGTAACATTGGGCTATACACTTCCAGCAAGCATGTTGGATCGTTTAAAGATGACTAAACTCCGTGGGTTTGTATCTCTTAATAACTTGTTGACCATTACGGGTTATAGCGGGTTAGACCCAGGTGTAGGTGGTAATGCTGATACTAACTTTGGTATTGACGTTGGTAACTACCCTATAACAAAGGGCTTTACGGCAGGCCTTAACATAGGTTTCTAAACATTGTGAGATTTGATTTGTTAATTAAAACATGAAAAATAATATGAAAAATAAATTTAGAATCGGGGTAATAGGGTCCGTCATGACGGCCATGCTCCTCCTGTATTCTTGTGGTGATGATTTTCTGGTGATTGCCCCAACAGGGCAGTTGAACTCTACCTTATTAGCTGGTAAGCAAGGTCTTGATGCTACATTGATTGGGGCCTATTCTCAGGTAAATGGACGATTTAATAGAATGGCTGGTCCGTCTAATTGGGTGTGGGGTAGCATCAGAGGTGGTGATGCAAACAAAGGAACTGATCCCGGAGATTTCTCGGATATCAATCCTATTCAAATCTATGAGGCACTTCCAACTCAAGGCGTAATACGTGAAAAGTACAATGGAACTTATGAAGGCGTAGCTCGTGCTAATGCAGTGTTTAAATTATTGGCAGTAGCAGATCCTAGTGTTTCTGCCGGAGATAAACTTGCTATTGAAGCACAGGCAAAATTTCTAAGGGCTCACTTTTATTTTGAATTGAAGAGAGCTTTTGGAAATACTCCTTACGTAGACGAAACTGTTGACTATGGAACTGGAATTGAAAAAGTTAAAAATGATGTGGATCTGTGGCCTAAAATTGAGGCTGACTTAGATTTTGCTATTGCAAATCTTCCTGCAACTCAGGCTCAGGTTGGGCGAGTTAACAGTTGGGCGGCTAAGGCATACAAGGCTAGGGTGCTTATGTATCAGAAGAAGTATGCAGCTGCTTTACCAATCTTTACCGATGTTATTACAAATGGAAGGACTTCAAATAATAAGCCTTACGGATTGGTTGCTAAGTATGCAGAAGTGTTCAAAGCTTCTAATGACAACAACGAAGAGTCTGTTTGGGCGTATCAGGCTGCTGCCAACACCGGTAGTGTGGCCAATGCCAATTATGAGTTCGACCTTAACAATCCTCACGGATCAGGCACTTCCGGCCCAGGTAACTGTTGTGGTTTCTTCCAGCCTTCTTTCTCAATGGCCAATGCATTCCGCACGGTTGGTGGTCTTCCGCTATTGGATGGTTCTTACAATACAGGAGCTAATCAAATAAAAACTGACATGGGCGTTGTTTCAAAAGACCCATTTGTTCAGGATGCTGGGCAGCTTGATCCCCGTCTTGATCATTCAATTGGCCGCAGGTACATTATGTATTTGGACTGGCAGCCACATCCAGGCAGTGCCTGGGTTCGCAATCAGTCCAATGGTGGTCCTTATGCTCCTAAAAAATATGTGTACTACAAGTCTGATAGAGGAACCCTCCAAGATAACAGTTCCTGGACTCCTGGCTATACAGCGATAAACTATACAATCATCCGTTTTGCGGATGTGTTATTGATGGCTGCTGAAGCTGAAATCGAAGTGGGAAGTCTTGCAACTGCGCATACCTACATCAATCGTATACGTACAAGAGCTGCAAATCCTGCAGGTTTTGTAATGGGCAGAGTGACTGGTCCTGGCGTAGTACCTGTAACTCTCGCTGCAGACTGGCTCAATCCTGTTGTTAATCCTGCTCTAACAGCTGCTAATTATGTAATTAATACGTATGCAGCGGCAGGTACAAAACCTGAGATGCTAGATAGAGTTAGAATGGAACGCAAGCTTGAGCTTTCAGGTGAAGGTCACCGCTTCTACGATTTAGTTCGTTGGGGCATTGCAAAGTCAGATATTGATGCTTACCTGGCGTATGAAAGGACGTTCCTGCCTATCACTTTTGCTGATTCAAAGTTTGATGCGGGTATTGATGAATTACTCCCTATTCCACAAGATCAGATAGACTTGTTGGGAAGTGATATCCTGAAACAGAATCCTGGATTCGGTGGAAAATAAAAATTATTAATTTTTTTTCTTAAACAAAGGCCAATGTAAATTGGCCTTTGTTTTTATGGCTCTGCCTCAAAAGCTAGAGTGTAAGCCGAAAATGAGTCATCTATTTTCAATAATAATCGGTTCAAATTCCTTTATAAGGAGTTATAAAAACTTATTTTGAAGCAATTCTAATCTATCAGATGAAGCGGATTTAAAATATGGTAAAAGATTGAAAAGTGGGAGACCATGCCCCAGCGGGGCAGTCTCTTTGTAGAAAAATGATATATTGAGTTGATTTTTGCCCCAGAGGGGCAACCTGTTCAGCTATCAGATTATGGGTGATACATACACACAGTTATATATCCAGTTGGTTTTTGCCGTAAAGGGCAGGACTAATTTTATACAATATGCCTGGGAGGAGGAGTTGTATAAATACATAACGGCTGTAGTGCAAAATGACAGACATAAAATGCTTGCCATCAATGGTATGCCAGATCACATACATATCTTCTTGGGTTTAAATCCGGCATTTTCAATTTCCGATTTGGTGAAAGACATAAAAAGAGCTAGCAACAATTGGATCAATAAAAAAG
>JANOJH010000825.1:0-3531 GCA_031408135.1 Bdellovibrio sp.
CCTCCTTGGGTTAAAAACACCGTTCGGCCTGAACGGTGTTGTCTAACTTTAGCGAATTGCAAAATGAATGCCCGTGGATTGAGATCTTTTGCTGATTAAATCCACTACTCGAACGATTGTCTCGATTCGGTACTTTTTAGATTCCGAATAGCCACTTGAACCTTTGCCGCTTTCTGAGTACCTACCGCTTCAAGATTTTCTTCGATGAATTCCCAGTTGATGAGCGACCAGAAGTGTTCAAGGTATTTTGGGCGCTCGTGCTGGTAATCAAGATAGTAGGCGTGCTCCCACACATCACAGGTGAGCAACGGCTCATCACCGAGTTGCATTGGATTTTCGGCATTTCTGAGCGAACGCAACTGCAGTTCACCTTTTTTGTCTTTGACGAGCCAGGCCCAGCCCGAACCGAAAAGATCGCGGGCAGCAATGGTAAATTTGTTCTTGAATTCCTCCATTGAACCGAATTTTCGCGAAATAGCTTTTTGCAGTTTTTCAGAAGGCGCTCCGCCGGCACTCGTCAGGCATTTCCACATAAAGTTGTGATTCCAGACCTGCGCGGCATTATTGTAAATTTTCGGATGCTTGTGGTAAGTCGCAGTCATTATTTCTTCCAGACCGCAATTTTCAAGTGGCGTGTTCTTGATCAGTTCGTTTACTTTTGTGACGTAACCCTGATGATGTTTTCCGTAGTGAAATTCCAGTGTACGTTTTGATATATGGGGCTCAAGTGCATCCAGCGAAAATGAAAGTTTTGGTAATTCAATAGACATAATTATATCTCCTCAGGTCTGGCTAGTGTGTGTATGTGGTTGCAATGCAAGGACCACTTCTCTAAAAAAGTATTAATGGAGTGGTCTTTTTTTGATCATGCCGCCGCGGGTGTCTTTGATCGAGTGCTGAATGATAAAGGCATCGGGATCAAGCTTTTCAATTTCATCCAGCAGGCGCGTAACCTCAAGCCGGGTTACTACACAGTACAGTGCTTTACGTTCTTCGGTTACGTCGCCGGTTTTGCCGTAACCGCCTTCGGTCCGATAAACCGTAACCCCGCGTTGTAACTGGTGGGTCAACACATCAAGAATTTCCTCGTAACAAGGCGAAATAATCGTAACGCCAATGTATTCTTCAATACCGTTTACCAGAAAATCAACACTGCGCGAGGCCGCAACATACGTCAGCATTGAATACATCGCCATTTCGATATTAACGAGGTAAGCCACGCACAAAAACAATCCGAAATTGAACATCGCGATAAACATGCCCACCGTCAGGCTGGATTTGCGACTGACCTGCACCGCCAACACTTCAGTTCCGTCGATGACGGCGCCGCCGCGGATCGAAAGCCCGATGCCCGTTCCTAAAAAAACCCCGCCAAAGATCGATATTAGCAGCCGATCCTGTGTGAAGGGCGGGATTTCAATAAAATAAACCGTAATTGCCAGTACCAGAATCGCAATTGCACTTTTTATGGCAAAAATTCTCGAAATCTGTTTGTAGCCTAAAAACACAAATGGAAGATTTACCGCAACAATAAAAATGGAAAGATTAATATGCGCAAAATGGTTCAGCAATAATGAGATTCCCATTGCTCCGCCGTCAAAAAAACCGTTAGGCAGCAAAAAACCTTTAAGGCCAACCGTGGCCGAAACAATTCCAAGCCCTATATAAAGAATTTCCCCTAAATTTTTTAGGACGAATCTATCTCTCAATGAAGGACAGGCATTTTATCCGTTGTTCAGCCTGCCCCACGGTAATCTGTTCGGCTGTGCACTCAAAATCTTCGTTAAATTGACAAATGGCAATCTTGCATGCACCCACACCTGCCGTGCGTGTGACTTCTTTGCTGTGGCGATTACCATCCAAGAAAGTATCGCAGCCGGGCGTCAGGTAATCCCCGATCGTGATGGCTTTTGCGTGGCACTTCAGGTCAACATTGTATCCGCAGTGGCTTGCATTGCAGCCCGTGACCGGCGGCATTTCAGTAGTTACATTCATTTGTAAATCCTTCTTGAGTTAACGTTTAGGGTTCTCTTGCTTGCTCTCCGGATGATGAATTTTATTTTTAAGTACATCTTCGCCACTGTTCTTTTTTCTGAATTCATCACCCCTGATGCCGGAGTCAATCATCAGGTCAGTTAACGCCGGGCCTCTGACCTGTTCGCGAGTCCGATTTTTCGATACTGAATTTCGTTTCATAAAAAACTCCTTTTCAAGCTCATATTCAGCAAAGGAAATGCCAGCCGATGTCTGGTCCTGAATATGCAGACCATTGCCCGGAGGCAATTTATGGCGACAAATATCCACACGAATGAACACTTCAGATTTGATTTTGGACTTGCACGGCTGGCACAGAGTACAGTGTGGTCTCACGTGGCAGTTCCGGCTGGCCGCTTTCTTTACGCGTTGATGTTTCTGCTTTCAGCGCCGGGTCACTTTCAGCGTTCGACAATAGACTATGCCGCAGGTCATGGGGTGCCAATGGCCACTTTCTTAGTGCCTTTCTCGGGTATCATGATTCTAATTGGCAGCCTCAGTGTTATGCTCGGGTATAAAACGCGCGTTGGCGCATTACTGATTATTATATTTCTGATACCGGTTACCCTCGTGATGCATGACTTCTGGAATTTAACCGACCCGATGCAAGTTATGTTTCAACGGGCCATGTTCATGAAAAACACGTCGATGCTGGGTGCCGCACTGCTGATTTTTTACTTCGGCTCGGGCCCATTCAGTCTTGATAACCGCAATCCGAAATTGTGACATGAATACAACTCCACCCGTTACGCCGCAACTCGAGGGCCTTGAAATTTCAGAAGCGATTGTTAATCGCCCGACCAACCGTATCCGCGCAAAGATCGCTGAATTCAGATCTTTTTTAATCCGCATCGAAGAACTGACGCAAGGTTTAGCCGACACTCGTGCCGAGGGCCAACGAAAAATCATGCAGCAGATTGCCATGATCTATCGAAATGAAATCCACTTTCATTCCGATTGGGAAGAGCGCAAACTTTATCCGGCAGTGGATAAACGGGCTTCAAGCGGCATCGCGCTCTTTACGTCTTCGATTCGCTATGAGCACCGGATTATTGCGCGCTGGATTTCAGAACTTGAAATTGAAACACGACTGCGTTACCCCGATGAACGCCGCTTTACGCAGTTGAATTATCAGTTGCTCGGCCTGCTAAAAGCCCACTTCGAACAAGAAGAACTCGTGCTGCTGCCGATTCTCGATAAAACGATGTCTACTGAGCAATTGAACGAAGAAATATACGACTCTTTAGAAAAAATCAAAGCTCAACACTGAAATTGACCTGATCTGCGCGACCAACTTTATCCAGACACATCAGATTGTAATCGCCTACTTTCAGCCGCAACAACTGTTGAATGTCGGATTTATTAAAGCTGATTTTTTCACCGTTAAGAAAACAGCTGGGGACTTCACTTTTATCCGGCGTTCTTATTTTGAGTGGTAAGATAATTTCGTCGGCTTTAAAACCGCCCGTCAGAACATAAGTGTCAGCGCGCGGTTCA
>JANOJH010000062.1:0-1300 GCA_031408135.1 Bdellovibrio sp.
AGTGTTTGCTCAAAAAACCCGCCTGAATGCCGAAGGTGGGCAGGTAAAACCAAATCCGAATAAAGAAGCTATAATCAGGTCAGTTGATAAACATCAGCAAGAGCTCATCTCTGTCAGCGATAAAATCTGGGCGTATGCCGAGACCGCTTTAAAAGAATTTAAATCTTCAAAAGAACTGGCGGATTATGCCGAAGCACAAGGTTTTATTGTGAAGCGTGGTGTAGCCGGGATGCCTACAGCCTTTACTGCAGAATTTGGATCGGGTAAACCTATTATTGGAATCATGGGTGAATACGATGCCTTGCCCGGCATTTCACAAAAAGCACAACCTATTAAGGACGCGCTTGTAACTGGTGCGCCCGGACAAGGTTGTGGACATAATCTTTTTGGTGCAGGAAGTATAGGGGCGGCTGTTGCAATAAAAGAATTAATCCAGCAAGGAAAATTAAAAGGGACGATTCGTTTTTATGGAACACCTGCTGAAGAATCCGTAGGCGGAAAAATTTATATGGCGCGTGATGGCCTGTTTGCTGATCTCGATGTATGCCTCGACTGGCATCCTGATACGGAGATTGCAGCGAGTACTCAAAGCTCCCAAGCCATGGTCGATTTTATTGTAGAGTTCAAAGGCAAAGCTGCTCACGCTGCCGCAGATCCATGGAATGGGAGAAGTGCGGTTGATGGACTTGAAGCTTTTACAGATGGTGTAAACATGTTGCGCGAACACGTGCGTCCAAGTGTGCGCATGCATTATGCAATTATGGCCGGTGGCGATGTGCCCAATGTTGTGCCAGAGTATGCGAAAGTGTGGATGTGGGTGCGCGATAGCAAACGCAATGGCGTGGAGGATGTGTTCGCACGCGTAAAAGAGATTGCCAAAGGAGCGGGCATCATTGCCGGAGTTGAATCAAAAGTGACTGTGCAAACAGGTGATTATGAATTGCTGGTGAATAGAACCGGAGCAGCGGCTTTGCAAAAAAATTTGGAAATACTCGGACCTATAATTTACACGCCAGAAGAAATTGCGTTCGCAAAAAAAATTCAAGAAGTACAGGGCGGTGAACAAATAGGATTAGATGGGAAAATCCAGCCGCTGAAAGAAACACGAGAACATCCCAATGGAGGATCAACTGATGTGGGTGATATCAGTTGGATCGTTCCAGAAATAACATTGGTGGCTACGACTGCACCGGCCAACACGGCCTGGCACGGTTGGTCGGTTGTGGCGTGTGGAGGAATGTCAATCGGGCACAAAGGAATGTTGTTGGCAGCAAAGTCTCTGGCGATGACCATGGTTGAT
>JANOJH010000069.1:0-1383 GCA_031408135.1 Bdellovibrio sp.
ACCAGCTCTGGCACTTCGTTCACGCAAGGCCCGCACCAAGAGGCCCAAAGGTGCACAATAACGCCTTGGTGGGTGGCTAGAGCGCTTTTATCCACTGATATTTTATTCCCTTTGTAGTCGCGCAATTCAGAAGTCTGCAATTTGTCAAAAATAGCCGCAGAAGTCAGTGCGCCTGTTGCACTCTTTACTTCCGGCCCCTGATTAACAGAAAAATAATTTCCTTTGAAAACGAGGTAAGTGAAAATCACTGAAAGTAACAAAAACGCTGCTGTAATTTTTAATCTCATTCTTCTTCCGTTTTTCTCAAAAAAAAACCCAAGTTATTAGCTTGGGTTCGATATTCATTAATACTTAATGAAAGACTATCTGGCTGCGCGCATTGCCGCGCGAGATTTGTTTTTCATTTGCCTGATACCCTTTTTGGTCTTGGCAGCAGCTAAAGCTTTCAACTTCTTAGCTTTGCTTTCAACTTTTTTAGCAACTTTATCTTCTTTAGTTGCTTTAGCAGTCGTCTTAGCAACTTTTGATTTCCAGTCGAAATCAACAAATTCTAAGAAAGCCATCTCAGCAGTATCACCCGGTCTACGACCGATTTTGACTACACGCGTGTAACCGCCATCACGATCTTTAAACCGTGGAGCAATATTCTTTACTAAGTCCAAACCGAGATCCTGATTTGCTAATCTTGAAATAACAAGGCGAATTGAATTCAAATCACCTTTCTTACCAAGAGTAACAACTCTTTCAATGTGACGACGTAATTCTTTAGCTCTTGCTACTGTCGTTTTGATACGACCGTGCTCTACCAAAGATACCATTAATCCGCGTATTAAGGCCTTTCGCGGGCCACTCTTACGACTAAAATGTTTAACTAAACGACGATGTGATGACATGTCGAACTCCTATTGTACTTCTTTTTTAACTGACACAGGCATCTGATTAGGATCCCATCCTGGAGGAGGCCATCCTTCGATCTTCATTCCGAGGCCTAATCCCATTGTCGTTAAAATTTCTTTAATTTCGTTTAATGATTTGCGGCCAAAGTTTTTAGTCTTAAGCATTTCAGCTTCTGATCGAACAACTAATTCACCGATAAATCGGATGTTAGCATTTTTCAAACAGTTAGCAGAACGAACACTTAATTCTAAATCATCTACAGATCTGAAAAGATTTTCATTCAATGTAGACGAACCCATTCCTCTAACTTCATCAGACGGCTCTAAGGACTCATCAAAAGTTAAGAAAATCTGTAATTGTTCTTTTAAAATCTTAGAAGCCAATGATACCGCTTCTTCAGGCTTCAATGAACCATCTGTCCATACTTCCAGAGCCAAAGAATCATAATCTGTTCTCTGACCAACGCGCGCGTTAGATACAGAGTAG
>JANOJH010000642.1:0-1877 GCA_031408135.1 Bdellovibrio sp.
ACGGCAACGCCATCAAGGATTTCAGCAACTTTACCCGAATACTGCTCGGGAGATTTAACGATGTTATTAAGTAAATTAATAACGCCGGCTTCATGGCTTGGATTACCCTGCAGATTTTTGACGTAATGACCGTCGTTTGAGTAAAAACTTGATCGGCCTGAGTTCTGCGCTTTTAAGTGATCGACGGCTTCAACGGCAGATTCTGACTTTTGCGACAACAACATCTGCAGTTTTGAACCGAGGGCTGCTTCCATGGCAATTTCGTAATCGGCCGGCACTTCAATCACTTCTGAAACCGGTTTAAAGAACTCATTAACCGAGCCATCGGCGTGCAATTCAACACTTTTGGCTTTACTCCACAGCATGACTTGCTTAACGCCCTCTTCAAAACCTTCGAAGTTGGCGCTCAAGTTTTCGAGACCATATAGGCGAGAGGCCGTTTCGTTTAAGTTGTCTTTAAATTCCTGCACTTCGATTTGTTTTTGCGCAAGTTGCTCAGACAATATTTTTTTATTGGTTTCAAAGGCCGTAACGTCACTTGATAAATCAATCTGCATCTGGCGTTCAGCATCAACACTGTTACCCACTTTGCGACGGCGGGTTTCAAATTCAAAAAGCTTTTCGCGCAGTTCTGAAAGTGCCAGCTCTTCTTCAGCTAATTTACCTTCAAGTTCGCTTCTGCGGGTTAAGAAACTCTGATTTTGCGCATCGAGTGTGGATTCAGTTTGACCTAGTGCAATTTGCTCGCGGCGTTTGACCGTAAGAAGGCTATCGATCTCGCTGTAGCGTAACTGCGCAGCTGCAAAAGCCTCAGACTTAACACCTGATTCGATAACCAGCTCTTCAGATTCGGTTTTAAGTTCCAAAGACTGCTCGGTTAACAATGTTAAATCGCGCGAGAGCAACTCGTGACGGGCTTTTTGTTCACTTAAAATGTTGCCGGTCATTTGTTCGTTGCGCTTGGCCTGTTCAAGCTGAAAACGTAATTCTTGAATTTCGAGTTCTTTTTTCTGAACCGAAGATTGATAGTTGAAAAAATCCTGCTGTTTGGCTTCAACTGACTTTTCCTGCTCAAGCACGGTTAATTTTAAAGTTTCAAGATCAGCCTGCATTTGCAGTAATTGCGCCTCGCTACCCACTTCGATTGTTTGCGCGTCATCAAAAATCTGCTGGGCCTGATCGGCGGCCAGTTTCAGATTAACGTACTGGGCACTTGATAACCAAAGTTCAAGGTCTTCGATCTGGTTTTTAATATTACGGTAACGTTCAGCACGTTGGGCCTGACGTTGTAGGGAATCGATCTGGCGCTTAAGTTCCCCGATAATATCCTGCAGACGAATAAGGTTCTGGTCAGTTGAGATAAGCTTGCGCTGAGATTCTCTTTTGCGGACTTTAAACTTGGTAATGCCGGCCGCTTCTTCAATGAGCATGCGACGGTCTTCTGGCTTAGCCGTAATGATTTTACCGATCATACCTTGAGCGATAATTGAGAAACCTTTGCTGCCTGCACCGGTGTCCATGAAAATTTCTTGAACGTCTTTTAGCCTAGCGACTTCTTTATTAATGAAGTATTCGCCTTCGCCGTTACGGTGAAGTTTTCGGGTAACCATGATTTCGGAGAATTTAAGGTACTTGGCCGGGAACGGGCCGCCGTCGTTTTCAAGCGTTAAAGACACTTCGCACATACCGTGCGGAGCATAGCCCTCGCTACCAGCAAAGATAACATCGGTCATGGCACTTGCACGCAGATCTTTGGCCGATTGATCGCCCATAACCCACATTAAGGCATCGACGATATTGGACTTACCGCAACCGTTTGGGCCTACAACACCGGTAATACCGGCATCGAATTGAATGACCGTACGGTCTTTAAAAGA
>JANOJH010000117.1:0-2191 GCA_031408135.1 Bdellovibrio sp.
TCCTTCGCGCTTCCCTGAAAAGGCCGGAATTTTATCGGCGTGGGTCGGTAGCCTTTGCGTGGTACTGGTCACAGCCCTCATGGCTATTCCGCTGGGCATAGCCTCGGGCATTTACCTCGAGGAATACTCGAAGAAAAATATCTGGACGAAAATTATCGAAATAAATATTCTGAATCTTGCCGGGATTCCTTCAATTACGTACGGATTGATGGCGTTGGGTTTTTTCGTGTACTCGCTGCATCTCGGGCAGTCTATCCTGACGGCGGGGCTTACGCTCGGGCTATTGGTGCTGCCGATAATTATTGTGACCACGCGCGAAGCCATCCGCACAATCCCATCGCACATCCGTGAAGCGTCTTACTCGCTGGGTGCAACAAAATGGCAAACCATCTGGAATCATATTTTGCCGTATTCTTCCGGCGGTATATTAACCGGCGTTGTGATTGCGCTATCGCGTGCCATCGGCGAAACCGCACCGTTGATTACTGTAGGTGCGCTCACGTTTATTGCGTTTTTGCCGACGCCGCCGATATCAATACTGCCGCCGTATTTATCATTTCAGTGGTTGCTTGACCCTTATACCGTTATGCCGATTCAGATGTTTAACTGGGTGTCGCGGCCACAGGAAGAATTCCATGTGAATGCTGCTGCCGCTGGTCTGGTTCTGCTTTCAATGACTTTATTATTAAATGCTTCAGCAATTTATATCCGCTACAGATTCAGGAAGAAATACAAATGGTAGATACAACTTTAAAAACCAAAGCCGAAGTGGTGCATCTCACCTTCGGCTACACCGACAAAAGCGTTATTCACGACATCAATATGCCGGTGTACCAGAACAAGGTTACAGCACTCATCGGCCCTTCGGGTTGCGGTAAAACCACGCTGCTGCGCTGTTTTAACCGCATGCATGATCTGTACGGCGACGTCAAATACAACGGCCAGATCAAGCTTTACCCAGATGACATCAATATCCTTTCAAAAGACATCGACCCCATCGAAGTGCGGATGAAAATCGGAATGGTATTTCAAAAACCCAATCCGTTTCCGAAGAGCATCTACGAAAATATTTCTTATGGACTTAAAGTCAGAGGCGTAAAAAAGAAATCCTACATCGATGATAAAGTGGAAGATTCGCTGAAAAAAGCCGGCCTCTGGAATGAAGTTGCCGACCGCCTACATTCATCGGCCACATCACTTTCGGGCGGGCAGCAGCAACGGCTCTGTATTGCGCGTGCACTGGCCACTGAACCTGATTTATTACTGCTGGATGAACCCACCTCGGCACTAGACCCGATTTCCACCGCCCACATCGAAGAATTGGTCACAGAACTTAAAAAATCGGTTACAATTCTGATGGTAACGCATAACCTGCATCAGGCCGCGCGTACGGCAGATTATACGGCATTTATGTACTTGGGGGATCTGATTGAATTCGGTGAAAGCTCGCAGATGTTTACTAATCCGAAAGAGCAAAAAACCGAAAATTATATTACCGGAAGATTTGGGTAGGTTTCATGACTGGAAACAATGTGAAAAAAGCGATAATTCCGGCTGCAGGCCTTGGCACCCGGTTTTTTCCGGCGACGAAAACTATTCCGAAAGAAATGCTGCCGATCGTTGATAAACCGATTATTCTTTATGTTATCGAGGAAGCCATACAGGCCGGCGTTGAAGATATCGTGCTCATTCAGGGGCGCGGCAAAACCGCGATCGAGGACTTTTTCGATATCTCTTACGAACTTGAAGACACTCTCATTAAAAACGGCAAATCTGAGGTGCTGGAAAGCCTGCAGAAAATCCGCTCTTCAGTAAATATTATTTCGGTCCGGCAGAAATCAGCTCTTGGTTTAGGGCATGCCGTCAGATGTGCTAAATCTGTTGTGGGGAGCGAGCCCTTTGCCGTGTTGCTCGGCGATGAAATTACTTTATCTAAAACCCGTTCTGATAACGTAACGGCCTTTCTTTCAGATCAGTATCTGAAAACAAATGCCAGTTCAGTGTGGGTGCTGCCGATAGACTTAAAAGATTCAGGAAAATACGGTATTGTAAATGTCGGTCCAGATAACAAAGATTTATCACTCGGTAAAAAAGTGCTGGGCGTCATCGAAAAGCCCACCTCTGAAAACGCGCCCTCGAGCTGGGCGCTGCCGGGGCGTTACGTGTTTAACTCTGAAATATTTGATTTTCT
>JANOJH010000646.1:0-4725 GCA_031408135.1 Bdellovibrio sp.
GCCCAGATCTCGATCTGAGTTCTGAATTCTTTAATGTCAAATTGCAGGTTAACTTTGCCGTCTGCCGTGTTTTTACGCTTGCAGAATAGACCTTTACTTTCGAGCGACGTAAAATGTCCGTTCCCGAGATTAACGCCGTACTCTTTAAAGAAGGAAGTTACATCGTTCAGATCTTTTGATGCCACCCCGAATTTGTCAGGCGCAACCTCGGCATAAGACATGAGTAAAAGTCTGAGCGTACTAAAGTTGGCATCATCAAATTTTAAGAGTTCGGATTTTCCGCCCTTATAATAGTAGTATTGGTAGAATTCAAAGAAAGCCTCGAGCGCAGGTAAATCATAAATTTCGAAACCTTGAATTTCAGTCTGCGCATCCGTGTCCGGATTATTCGGGTCGCGTCCCATTACGTATTCGGCCTGTTTTAGCTTAACCATGATCTGCGTAATCTGTTCAACCCGCTTGAGTGATTCCCCGAAAATCCGCTGAGAATAATTTCGTAGTGTCAGCCAATCAACTTTGGCGCGATTACCCTCTTTAAGCCCTTTGTGATTTAACACGTGAAATATAGAACCGAATACTCTTGGAATTTCATCTTCAGAACAGGGATTGGCACTTCGTTCATTTTTGGAATTTTTGACTTCGTTAATTGCCCACTTCAGCTTGTCTGCCATTGATTTGATTAACGATTTATTAATAACTGAAAGTGAGTCATATTGTACTTTGAAAACCTCAAGCGGAATTTCAATGATTTTTAATTCGGTTTGAGCAAGGCCCGAATACTGAAACTGATTTGTACCCAATACCACCAAATCGGCAAATACATAGCCATTGCCGATGGTCATAATATCGAGAATTTTATTGTTTTTCTGAATACACAAATTGACTTGTCCGGCCTGAATGACAAAAACCGCAGGAATTTTATCCCCGGCTTTAAATAGATACTGGCCCTTTTTAACAACTTTCACTTCAGACATAGACGTTGCCCTCTTCATGCGCTTATCGTCTATATTCTTTTAGATCTTGAATTTATGATCTTGAATTTAAAAGAGATGGAATGTGTCTCATTAAGAAACACATTCCATTTCTGAATTAAGCGGTTTGTTCGGTCTGCTCTTCGCCTTCGGAGTAAAACTTCTTTTTCAAATCTGCTTGCACCTGAACCATCGTTTCTTCGAGCAATACATTAAACATCTGTTCAGCAGTCACCTTGTACATGTTGGCCAAAGTTCTTAATGTATTGATCGGAGGTTGCGAAATTCCGCGCTCCCAATTTGAAATAAATTGTGAAGTGCTGTACCCCAGTTTGGTCGCTACATCTTTTTGTGAGAGGCCAGAGGTTGTACGTTTTTCTTTTAGAAACTGAGCTAATTTGTTTGAATTCTGTTGCATGGTCACCTTCTTATAAATCCCTATCGGTTTAAAAATAGGATATCATTTAAAAAAAAATTATCAATTTTTTTTAACAGTATTTTAACAAAATTTTGATATTTTTGTTCAAAACGAACACAAAAAAGGGGAAGCAAAGCTTCCCCAGACTTAAGTCTAAATGAAAAACGAAAATTAACGCTTTGAGTACTGACCGCTGCGACGCGCACCATGCTTGCCGTATTTTTTTCTCTCAACCATTCGAGGGTCACGAGTGACAAATCCAGCTTTTTTCAGGACGTCTTTAAGTTCAGGATTGAATGCAATCAGTGCGCGAGTTACACCGTGACGAATTGCGCCTGCTTGTCCAGACTCACCACCACCGGCAACCATAACTTTAAGATCAAATTTATCCATTAAATTTACAGCATCGAGCGGTTGCATGATAACCATACGTGACTGTAAACGAGTTAAATAAGCATCTGATTTTTTTCCATTGATGATAACTTGACCCTTACCTGGCTTTAAGTAAACACGAGCAGAACTCGTTTTTCTTCTTCCAGTCGCATAATACATTTTTTCAGCAGCTGCCATTTTATATTACCCTTTTTTAGTTTTGATTACGAAAGCTTCAGGCTTTTGAGCTGTGTGAGGATGCTCAGGACCTTTATATACTTTTAGTTTTGTAATTAATGTTTTTGAAAGTTTGTTTACTGGCAACATCCCGCGAACGGCTTCAGAAATAATAAATTCTGAATCATTCTCTTTCATTTGTTCAGCTGTTTTTTCTTTCAGTGAACCGAAAAAACGTGAATGGCGGTAGTATTTTTTACTGTTCCACTTGTCTCCGGTCATTTCGATTTTGTCAGAATTAATAATGACAACAAAACCGCCGACGTCTGCATGGGGCGTAAATGTAGGTAAATTTTTACCACGTAAAATGTTGGCAACGTGAGTTGCTAGGCGGCCTAATCTTAATCCAGCGGCGTCGACGACAAACCACTTACGATCAGCTTCTTCTGTTTTTGCGTTCCAAGTCTTCATAGTTACTCCGAAATAGATGAATGAGTGTTTTAAAGTTCGCGGCACTTATTGTCAAGGTCTAGAGGATAGTAAACTCGCATTAAAAATAGCCCCTGCGGCGGGGCCGGAGGTCCAGCGTACTTTCTATCGCGGGAATTTATAATCTCCCGCATTTTCTCAGCTGGAATTGCCTTTTTCTCCAATAAGAGCTGGGTTCCAACAATATTTCGCACCATTTGCTTCAAAAAGCCCGAACCCGTGATGGTAAACTGGGCAATATCGTCTTTTCTCCAGCTCCAATGGGCTTTTTCAATCGTTCGCACTGTGTGGGAAACATCAGACCCAATCGACTGAAAGCTCTTAAAGTCTTGATTTCCCAGCAGAAATCCAGAACATCTATTTAAGTATTCGAGGTCCAAAGGCTTACGAATCCAGTCGCAGTAGCGACCTAGGAAAGCGCTTTGTTGTGGTGCATTATAAATGAGGTAACGATAGGTTTTTTTGTCAGGTGAAAGCGTAGAATGAAACTCTTCAGGTGCTATCCAGGCCTTCTTCACAGCGATTGTTGACGGCAATTGAGTTTTCATCGCCCGGCTTAAATCAAACCCTTTTAAGCGCGCTTCAGCTCTTGTCGTGTCGAAATGACAGACCTGATTAAGTGCGTGCACCCCGGCATCAGTCCGGCCTGAGGCAAATAAAGAAATCTTTTGATCAAATATTTTTTCAAGACCAGTCTGGATGGTCTGGCAAACACTGGGTCTGCGTTCGTGGTTCTGGCGCTGCCAACCGCAAAAATCAGTTCCATCGTAAGCGACCGTGAATTTTATACGTGGCATATCAGGCGTTATATATCAAAAATCAAATGAAAGGCCAGCATTAAGATATTTATTGGAGAAGCCAAATGCTGAGTTACTGACCTCAACAACTTTAAACTCAAGTGATACCCACATATTACTTATTCCATATTCACTTTCCAGTTGAAAACCGGCATCACGGTCAAGGGCTCCGATATTAAAAAGTACGCCACCCGTTGCGTAAAAACCTAAGCCACCAATTGCTTTCGGCAATGATTTATCTTCACGTTTTTCAAGCAGTACAACATAGGTACCGCCGCCAGATACATAGGGAGCAATCAATTGTTTATCTTTCCATTCTAAACGATAGACCCCACCTAAAGTTATTGGCAGGGTAACAAAAGTAAAACTTTCTACCGAAGGTGCATTTGGCGAAGCCTTTAACCGACCATTGCCATTTGCAAATAATGCCGAAAACCCGGCCTGAACACCCAACTTGCCTTTATCAACAGTATAAAACCATTCGTAATCATAACCGAGAATAAAACCCGAAGTTTCATTATAGAGATCACCAAAGAAAAATTCATTTTCTACACCGGTAGGATTTCCCACCGCATCTAGCTCCTGAATCACAATTGAAATTTCGGGATGATCGGCCCGACCGAACGATAAACGGCTTGATTCTTTTTTCAAGGGTCTTTCAATATCATAAATATAAGTTCCGTCTTTTTTAATTCTGACTAAACCCTCTTGCGCCAGCGGGTGACTTATTTTTTCTTCATCCGGCCGCACTTCAGCTTTTAGCTCGGGGGCTATCAGCACAAGGGCAATTAACAGCAATACTTTTTTAGCTTTTATATGCCGAGATAATTTTATCAATACCAGCAGGATAGATAAAAATGCAAATACAGTAAATAGAAAGCCTATCTTTAACGAGAGATAGGCAAAGACAAACGCCGGGTAAAGCAAAATCCGAGTTGCCATTTTAAGAAATTCATTTCCGGAAATAATCTCGGCGATCACCGGACTGATTTTATAGTAAAATTTTACAAAAATTTTACCGACAAAATTAGGCAATAGAAAATTGTTCCTGAATTGTCTAAAAATTTTAACTTCGGGTGCTGATTGCGATCCAAAAGCCGCAGTGGAAATGAAGCAATTTTTTTCGTCCAAAACTCCGGCTACTTCCGAGGGTGTTAAACAGCTGGTTAAGATATCCACGCCAGTCGTTACAAATTTATAGATATTCTGGGCCTTATTTTTTGTAGCATAAACCATACAGTATTTTTTATAGTTTTCGAGACCACCTGTGACCTGTGAATCCGGAATACTGCCATCAGCAGGATTGATAGTTTTAAAAATCGGCTGTACTGCGCCGTTCCTAAAGGTCGTATATACAGCAGCTTCACCTGCTGTTACCAGCACTGGAAATATCGCAATGGACTCCCAGGTAACACTGCCGCCTGCGGTGGTGGTGGTTGTATCGTCGCCATTGTAAATAGCACTATCGATATAAGCCTTTGCATCGCCCGGTAAAAAAGAA
>JANOJH010000289.1:0-8454 GCA_031408135.1 Bdellovibrio sp.
CGACAAGAAAATTAGGGCCCAACCGAATATTATCTATCGTTCCGATGATGCCTTTCAGATTAACCCCTCTGAATTTGCCGATTGCAGCTGGCTCTTTTCGGATATTATCTGCACCCCGCAACGGCTGCTGTCGCTGGTTGAAAACTGGCATGCCAACTCGAAAGTACAGAATTACGTCTGCACCATAAAGTTTAAAGGAAATTGCGACTTCGATATCCTGAAAAAGTTCGGTCAATACCCTAATTCGACAATTATCCATTTGTATCAGAATAAAAATGAAGTAACATGGATAAAACAGGTTAATTAAATGAGTGATGAATCTTTCTATAATAAAATCGATCAGGTCGCATTAAAAGATGCCATCGATTTCCTAGATCACAACAATAGCGAAATTACGATAAAGATTCTTGGCCAGTATATCAAAACAAACGTCAATTCGCGCAAGACTGAAAAACAATTATCCGTACCTAAATTTGATTCTTTTGAATTTTCTAACGAGCCGGTCAGCTGTGTTTTTCAGATTCAGGATGACCGTTATTTTTTCAGGTCTTTTTTAACCAACGGTCTGGCCGATTACAGTATTGATATTCCGGCTGATGTTTATCAACTCCAGCGCCGCAGCGACTATCGCGTGGTCATGCCGATCGGCGTGAACTATAAATGTAAAATTATCGGCGTTAACGACAATAACGCCTTAATCAGTGTTGAAGTCCGCGACGTCAGCCTTGGCGGCTGCCTGATTTCAATTCCCGGCCTAACATCGGATTACAATATGAACGACAAATTAGATCTTTTCCTACAGCTGGATAAATTTGAATTTCCGAGAATTCCGGTTTTGATCAAGCACATTAAACACGTTGAAAGTCAGAATACCACACTGATCGGATCGGCTTTTTCAGAACCTGAAAGCGAAACTCGCTCGCAATTGCTTGCGATGTTGATGCATTTAGATCGCGTTAAACGCCGTAAAGCTCAGTAAATTAACCAAGCCCGAAACCAGTATAAGCAAGACAATTGCGGTTTTCGGTTTCTTCAGCATAATCAAAAAACTTGAAATAAAAATAAACCAGAACATTGGGTTACTGGCGGATTCTTTATTCATGACGAGCACCGTTACCAGAATGCTGCCAACAACCGCCGCCGTTGCACCAACGAGAAAATCAGCAATCCATGCTTGCCGGCTGAGCCACCCCACGGCCCGCGGAAACCAAGTGACCATATGCACAAAGGGCATAAAAAAAATACCTAAGACGGCCGCCAGCGCTCCCGCCAGGCCTGAAATCTGATAACCTAAAAAGGCCCCCGTGATTGTAACCGGACCCGGGCTCATCTGGCCGAAAATCACACCATCGCTGAACTCTTTTAAGGTCAGCCACTGATGCACGTCAACGAAACTGGTTTTAAGAACTGGAATTAGCGCAAACCCTGTACCGAAAACCACCGCACCCGAAACCAGACAAATCTTAAAAATCTCTATGACCATCGGCCAGTCGATGAAAAAAAATGCGGGCGAGAAAAGCTTAAGGCGATCAGAATGTTTCATCAACAGAATCGTCAACAAACCGAACCCGACAATAAGCACGGGCTCGGGTACTGCATTTTTCCAGCATAACCACATATTCAGCAGTACTAAAGGTGCAAAAATCAGATTTCGGTAATTTGAAATAACCAGACTTTTTAAACTGATCAGGATAATTGCCGAAACAGAAAATAAAAAGCCGTCGAGAATCGGATGAAAAAATCGGGCACCCACAGAGTAAGAATAAAAATACCCAAAAAGCAGCATCATTAAGAAGGACGGCAGCAAGAAAGCAAAACCCGCCGCCAAGCCCCCACTAAACCCGAAGTACCGGTTACCGAGAAATACCGCCATCTGAAATGCGATCGGTCCCGGCATGGCCTTTATCAAAATGAACGTCTGGTCGAATTCAACCGCCGTCATCTGTGAAGTTTCGGAGACGTAATGTTCCCGCATCTGTTGAATCAGCATCAAGGGGCCGCCAAACCCCGTGGCGCCTAGAAGGAGAAAGTATCTAAAGAGGTCATTCATATTTATTTTTGGATTTCTTTTTCAAGCTTCTGCATTTCGAGCTTATCACGCCAGACGGCCCGATAGTTCTTCAGCTCAAAACTAAAATCATCGGATTTTTCTTTAAGGTAATCGTCAAAATTCTTTCTTTTCTCGCGGACATCGGCCTCGTACTCGTCGCGCTTTTCTTTCTGTTCAGCCATAAAAGTTCTGCGATCTTCATCCTGCTGATTGAAAAAATCGGCCCGTTTTTCGCGATCAACTTTTGTTTTCAGAAATTTATCGCGCTCTTCAGTTAATTTTCTGGTAAAGCCCTCGCGGGTTTTTCTTTCATCTTTACCGAATTCCTCGCGTGATTTATTCATGTCTTTGTTGAACAGTTCGCGTTTTTTCCGCACCAGATTACTGAATTTTTCGCGTACGGTTTCCGGTGAATATTTAACTTCGCCCATCAATTCGGCCAAAAAGGCTTTTTCGTCGTTCTGGTTCCTGACCTCTGGCGGAAGTGATTCACGTAATTTATCAAGTTCGGCGCGGTCTTTGGCAAGACTGTATTTGGCATCGACCATAGCCGGTTTTTTTGCCGGCTGCTCGGGCACGGTATCATCGCCCTCTTCCCAGCGGTCGTACTTAGAATCCTGAATTGTATTCAGCTGACATGCGGTTAAAATCAGACCGGTCAGAAAAATTAAGATCAGATGATTGCTCATAAAACTATTTTAGCGATGCCGAGCGCGATTTGACAAACGAAATAAACTGTCTTTAGGAACTGATACCTATCTTGATACCTGTTTTGTGCGGCGAAGTTGATTGTCGACATCACGTTTTTTCAGGGCTTCGCGCTTGTCGTGAAGCTTTTTGCCTTTGACCAGCGATAATTCAAGCTTTACCCGGCCTTCTTTGAAGTAAACCTTCGAGGCAACGCACGTCAGACCCTTTTCTCTTAAAGCCGCATAAATCTGCTCGAGTTCGGCCCGATGTAAAAGTATTTTGCGCAGGCGTTCGGGCTCGTGGTTGTTGTAACTGCTCGATTTATAAACCCCGATATGCGCATTCTGCAAAAAGGCCTCATTACCCTTAAATGAAATATAAGAGTCTTTCAGCTGAATACTGCGCTCGCGGATGGCTTTTACTTCACTTCCCACCAGCACCAGTCCGGCTTCGAAAGTTTTAATAATATGATATTCGTGTCTGACGGATTTATTGTCCTGAATAATCTGAATACCCATCAGGCCATCCTCAGAAAATGATAGAGTGAGTTGATTTCAGGCGGCGATAGTTCTTCTACGCGGATTTTCAGACTCTTATCATTTTCAACCAACCATTGGTTCAGACCGGCCTTATTGTAGCCGGTATCTAGACCACTGATGTTCGTACTGAGCACGCGACGGCGCTGCTTAAAACAGGTTTTTACAAAATGAAGATAGTGTAGCTTGTCTGAGATATTGCTTTTTCGCGGCAGAAATTTGAGTACGCGGCTTGAAACTTTAGGTGCGGGTTTAAATTCACGCGAGCCCGCATCGCAAACGGTTTCGATTGTCCAGAATTCCTGTGCAATTACCGACAGCATTCCGTAATGTTCAGTCTGCTGCAGAGCGCGGATCCGCTGGGCCACTTCTTTCTGAAACATCAGAATCATGCCTTTCAACTGAAGGTCGTCAAGACTGCGGTCAATAACCAGCGACGATGAAATTTGATAAGGAAGATTACTGACCAGCAGGTGCTCCGCAGAAAAGTTCCACTTCATCTGCAGGGCATCGGCTTCGATCACCGTAAATCCGAAACTTCGCCAGAATTCGGCCAGCGCACGGTCTAGTTCAATTAATGTGAGGTTCTGATATTTTTCGGTTAGCAGATCGGTAAGTGCGCCGCAACCCGGCCCTACTTCAATGACCAGTTCGGGCTTTTCGGCATCAACGGCCGCCAGAATTTTAGCGATTACGCCGTCGGAAATTAAAAAATTCTGGCCGAGCGATTTTTTTGCAAAAATCTGAAGCTCATTTAGTCTTTTTTCGAGTCTTTCCAAAGCCGTCAAAGGTTTCCTTTACTTTGCTTTTATTGCAAATCGTAAGAAAAATCATTCTCATACAATTGTGAAGATGGTCCAAGTGATAAATCATTTTTTTCACCGCGGTTCAATCTTAATATGCCCGTATAACCGATCATTGCGGCATTATCAGTGCAATAGCGCAGTGGCGGTATAACGATCTGGTAACCCGGCGCAAGTTTCTGCATTCTTTCACGCAGCCTGCTGTTGGCGCTGACTCCGCCCGTAACAACAAGTTTTTTGCAGTTGAATCTTTCACTGGCCTTTACGGTTTTCGCAAGCAGCACATCTACTATGGCTTCCTGAAACGAGGCACAAAGGTCGTTGCGGCCGGTTTCAATTTCCGTAGCCGACATTTTTTCAAGCAGGCGCTTTGCCGAAGATTTTAAACCGCTGAAGCTCATCATTAAGTTGTCTTCAGCCACCAAACTGCGCGGAAACGCAAACTGATCAATCCGGCCCATTTTTGAACTTGCATCCACTTGCGCCCCGCCCGGATATCCAAGGCCCACCATTTTTGCGAATTTGTCGAAAGCCTCACCCGCAGCATCATCACGGGTTGAACCGATGACTGTGTAATCCGAAAATCCTTTTACCCAGTAAAGGCTGGTGTGGCCCCCACTGACGGCCAAAGCTATGTAGGGATAATCAAATCCGATGGGCGGCGAATAGGTTTCGTCGTTTAAAAAAGGCGCAAGTAAATGTCCTTCAAGATGATTAACACCGATCAAAGGAATCCGATGCGCCTGCGAGATTGATTTTAATGTCATGATCCCCACGATGAGCGAGCCGATCAGCCCGGGCCGGTTTGTAACGGCAAGGCCTTGAATGTCGGGCCATCCGAAACCGGTTTGCGTGAGCGTGTGGCTAATCAGGGGCAGTAAAGAAATCGAATGATTCCGGCTTGCGATCTCGGGCACGATTCCGCCATAAGGAGCATGTTCCAGATCCTGATTGGCCGACACCTGAATCAGTACTCGTCCGTCGCTTTCCACAATGGCAACAGAGGTATCGTCACAACTGGTTTCGACTGCGAGAACTCGTTTTATTTGGTTCACGGTTATTTTTTGAGGCTGCCTAACCGGGCCTTTGATTTTTTACCGGCCGTGGTTTTAGAATGATTGGCCACAACTTCTTCATAAAATGCCATGGCTTCTTCTTTCATTCCCAGTTCCTGAAAGCAAACACCGATTTTGTATTTAGCATCGGGAACATTTTTTCCGCGTGGCGATTCGTCAGTGTATTTCTGGAAGTTTAAAATCGCTTTTTTCCATTCCTGCTTTGCAAAGTATTGCTCTGCGGATTCGTACGTACCCAGCTTTTTTGCAACAACGGTTTTGCCTTCGGCCTCATCGCTGCTCTTGTCACTGACTTTTGGAGTTTCTTCTTCAGGCTTTGGCGCCGCTTCGGTTTCGAATTTATGAAGCTGGGCTTCCATTTTTGCCAAAGCTTCCTGCAACAATACAATTTTCTGGGAATCCTGCGTGGTCAGCGATTCTTTTTCTTTTACAAGTGCCGTCAGCTGATTTTCTAAGACTTCAACCCGCCCGTTCAGGTTGCGGATAAGTTCGTCTTTTTCCTCAATCGGTGGCTGTGTCGCCCAAGCGACTTGAGCCTCCATCTGATTCTCTACATTTTTTTTACCGTAAACTGCTTTTTGATCGGTATCGGAAACCTCTGATCGGGTTTTCAAACACCCGGAAGTCAACACCACAACTGAAAGTACAAAAATTCTGAACCTAACTTTATTTTTAATTTTATTCATAATACTTCTCCGTTACGTAAACGTATGAGGCGAGCTGAATTTTCTGCTTTTTCAGCAGCAACCCGGGCTCTGTTAAAAAGTTCGATCGCCTGTTCGTATTCACGTTCATTATAAAGAATCCGGGCCTGTCGATAGAGTTCTTCGGCTTCATGCCAGTGTCCGGGAGAATAGCGTACGGCCTGTACGGTTTTTGCCGCTTTGATTGCCGTATCGGCTAGGGTGTACTCAAGAATCGGCGGAGGAATATGCACGCAGCCAAGCGTGCTTATTACGAAAATGGAAACAATTCCTGTTCGCCAATTCATTATTTTGACCTACTTTGTCGGAACAAAATTCGCGCGGCGATTTTGAGCCATTTCAGCTTCCGAATCACCGGTCGCAATCAGTTTTTCTTTTCCGAAGCTGGCTATCGACAATCGATTTTCGTTTACACCTAATTTAACCATCATGGCTTTAACGGCGTTTGCACGTCGTTCACCGAGCGACAAATTGTACTCTGTTGAACCTCGTTGATCGCAGTGGCCCTCAATCAATAATTTAGCGGAAGCATTTTTGCTTAACCAAGCGACATTGCCATTCAATTTCTCTTTTTCGGCATCTGTGATTGTGGCGGTATCGAAATCAAAACGAATGCTTTTCAGACCATCAATTTTTTCGCTGTCGCTTCCGGCTGCTGAAAAATTCATGGCAGACGAATCTACTTTTTCAGTTGAACCGCTGGCTGTCGTTTCCGAAACTATACCACCGGTACCGTCTGCGTTTTTCTTTGAACTTGCACAACCTGCCACCAATGAAACCAAAACTAACGACAACAACAATTTTTTCATTACCTACTCCTTGTTTATAATTTGTCTCTTAATAATTTCTCTTACTAATTATTGAACCTGACTATCTTGGCAAACTTTAATGGACAAGTCACACATTACTCGTCAAAATATCACTCTATGAAAGAAAAGTTTTTAATCGTTTTTTTTGTTGCTTCGTTTTTTGCTTATAATATTTCATCAGCCCAACTGATAGGACAACATAACCAGGCCTGGAAGACGATAAAAACTGAGCATTTTGACATCGTAATTTCTGCTGAGCAGCATGACCTAGGTCTGTACTATGCCCACGCGGCGGAAAAAGCCTATAAAAATTTATCCGGGGTTTTTTCGCAAATGACAGAGCGTATTGTCCTGATCGTCAACGATACAACCGATGTTACAAATGGCTTTGCTACGCGCATACCGTATCCCTATATTATGGCTTATTCTGTGCCTTCGAACGAACACGATTCGCTTTCCGAGGCCGGCGATTGGGCGCGCGAGCTGGTTACACATGAACTGACTCATATTCTGCAGTTTGAACCTGCCACCGGATTTTACGCGTATCTTCGCCCGCTCTTCGGAACAATTATTGCGCCGAATATGCTCACCCCCGCGTGGTGGAAAGAGGGCATGGCCGTCGAAATGGAAACGCAGTTCACACCGCGTGGCCGCCTGCGCTCAACGTATCAGGATGCCTCGGTCAGAAGTTTCGTACTTGAAAATAAGCTCAGTTTACAGACAATTGAAAAGGCCAACGAAGTGTTGCCATCGTGGCCGTACGGCGCCCGCCCTTATCTTTTTGGTTCGTTGTTTTTTTCCCAGTTGAATTTTGAAACTAAAGACCGAAAATCCGCGGTGCAGCTGGCAAACCGCCAAGGTGAACGCGTTCCGTTTTTTATTGAAGGGCCGATGAATGAACTGACCGGGCGCAGTTACGAAATGCAATACACTGCAGCCCTGCACATGGCCGCCGAAAACAGCAACGACCAGTTAAAACTGCTGAACGGTTTTGAACCTTCTGATCTTGAGCCTATTGTGCAGGAAAACGAATCTTCGTTTCAGCCGCGCTATTCCGAACCGCACAAGCTGTTGGCTTTTATTGAAAGCATCGAAGGCAAAAATACCCTGACGGTACTCGATGCTGATAGCAAAAAAATTAAGTTGAAAAATTTGCCGGCAGGCCTTATTCAAAGCATCGACTTTCACCCGACCGAAAGAAAAATCCTTTATAGTCTGATAGACAGTATCGATTCCAAACATCTTTTTTCGGATCTCTATGTTTATGACCTCGATAAAGAAAAAACTGAACGCCTGACCACCGCACAGCGCGTGCGCAGCGCCACGTATTCCGACGATGGGGCCCGCGCCTTATTCGTTACAACTTTCGGGGGCCAGACTCAATTACGAATCATTGATATTGCAAAAAAAGAAGTTCGCTTTGTGGTGAACCCGGAACTCGGCACCCGTTATGAGTCGCCGCTTTTCTGGAATGAGAGCAATGTCTTGGTCGTAAAAGTTGATGCGGCCGGAGTTCGCAGGCTGCTCAAAGTAAATCTCGATCAGCAAGTTGAAAGTACTGTGGCACTAGATTTTCCACAGATCCGTTTTTTGAACAAAATCGGCACTTCGCTCTATTTCGTTTCCTCAAAAAACGGTGTCAATAATATTTATGTTTCGGATGATTTAAAAACCGGCGTGCCGGTATCGCATGTGCTGACTGGCATCTGGAGTTACGACATCAGTGGTGACGGAAATGCCGCGTGGATTTCTCTAATGACAAGCGCAGGGTTTAAAGTCACCAAAG
>JANOJH010000396.1:0-6852 GCA_031408135.1 Bdellovibrio sp.
ACACGCGAGACGCGTGTGCAAGACATTGCAAATTTAAACTCGGATGTTGAACGTCACGCATGTTGCGTGGCGTTCAACATCCGAGCCTTTTGTCCGGATCACGATTTCAACCTGGGAGGTGCAATTGTTCCGCGCATCTGCACCTGTTTCACTCGACCGACTGGCAAAAAGTAAATTTTTGGATTTTTTCAAGTGGCGAGGACTAGCTTTTGTCGGACACCAGTAACTATTTATTTCTTTTGAACTGAATTCTTTTCAATTGATTCCAGAATTACAGCTTCAACCGAACATTAAATTTCATGAGCAAGCCAGTAAGCCAGGCACAAGATAGAGCAAACAAAAAGGACTTTATCAAACCCAACCCACCAGTTAAAATCTGTTCAGGTAATTCAATTCCTACCACGCGAGAAGTTGCATAAGCGAAGTAGGGAATTAAATAGCAAAGAAGCGTGCCTGTACCTGCTGGGTAGGCGATAGCGAACCAATTCTCTTTTCGCTTTACATCTATCAGCCAATAGGAAAGTAAGAAAGCAAGTAGGGTAAAAGCACTGGAAAGGAATAGCCATGCAGGCGTTGCCCCTAGTTTGGAAAGGCCCCAATAGGGTCTTGTTAGGAAGAACAAAGTAAATAGTAAAATGGAAAATCCAGTGAGAGAAAGCGCTAGCCCTCTGTTATCGTTTTTGGCTTTATAGTGTTGAAAAATTAATGAAGTGAGGACTCCGCCCATGGTTAGAGCGGTAAGTGTACCACCTCGTATGGCAGATGGAATGAATGCGAAGGCAGTGGGAACTAAATCTTCCATTGAAACTATACTAAGGATGGAGAAGAATGCCCACCCTGCTGCTATCAAGTAAAGTTTGTTCCTAAAAAAAATAGTGATTAGGCCACTGGCTAGATAGGCCCAGCCGATTAACCCTAAAATACCCCACCATTGTGGCGAGAATTTGTAAAGATTTTCATCTTGCCCACCTCTATATACGTAGGCCAAAACCAGTAGAAGTAGAACTCCTGTTCCTCTTAGCCCGTATTCAATTAACTTGTTGCCAGATTTTGGGTAGGTCTTCCAGATGAAAATAAAGGAAAGGCAGCAAATTGGATTCCACCATATGCTCGATAAACCAGTAGCTGTCTCATTGTAGGTTTCTCCATTCACTAAAAACACTCCCATAACTAGGAGTGCGAATGAACGAACCAAAACATGTTTCGTAAGTTTCCACTGACTGTCTCCTTTGCTTCGTCTTCCATCAATAGCAAAAGGCAAGGAGAGACCAACAATAAATAGGAATGAAGGAAATACGACATCCGCAATGCCAATTCCATCTGCACCAGCTTCTACGTGACCGAGCCATGCTGGAATGTTTTTCAATGACCATAAGTCATTCACAAAAATCATCAAGATCATTGTAAAACCCCGCAAAAGGTCAATTGAGTTTATCCGAATGGGATTTGTTAGAGGCGCTGAATTCATTTTATATGAACTTGAGTAGGTATGAACTCTCAGGTGCAGGGCACTTCATATTTCGGAAAGAAAATAAGTTATCAATAGAGGAAATTAAAGGCATTATTTTTCTTTACTCAATTCATCCATTCGCTTATACATTGCGCGGAAAGTATCCCAGGGAGTAAAGGTGGCATTTTTAGGATGCACAGCACCTTGAGCACTTTCGGATTTAAGGCCATAAAACCCGTCCATGAAGGCTTCAGGACCTGACCAAACTGTTTGCATCATCCCATAATAACGTGGCTTCATTTCCGGGGTGGCATACTTGCGAAATTTTGCCATATCCTCCGTTTGAATTAGGGCAGTTTGAGGTGTTCTCCAGGGACACGTTATTACGCGAAACCCCTTCATGGCAAAATACACCGCTGTTTGATCAGGCCGTTCATAATGCCAGTCACAAATCACAACATCTTTAGAGATCATATCGATGGCACGATGTGTGTAGTTATAGCTGGCTTCCCAGAAACCTATGCCTGTTGATTTCCCATCGATCAGGCGATCGCCCCATATCCACAATTCCCTTTTTTTTTCGGCCAGATGATTTCTGATCTTGTTTACTTCGCCTGCAAAAAGTTCGGCTTTATCAATGCCCGAGCAACGAGGGCATTTTTCATCGCCCAGGTAAAATACTTCATCCATACCGGCATGAAATGCATCTGACTGAAAGACATCACAAATCTCGTCAACAAGGGAAAACACAACTGCGTGTACCTCTGGATGAAGGGGACAATAACTTTTGCAATACAAACCATCACTGTTGGGCCACACATATTTTTCCGGTATTTTGACATGAGGAGTTTCATCGAACTCCGGAAATTTTAGCAATAGATTATTGGTTTTACTTGCCCAGGATTGATGCCCTAACAGATTAATCTGTGGGATGATTTTTATATTATTTTTCTTACAGACTTCGACCATTTTTTTGACATCAGCTTTCGAGAGTGCACCCGAGTCACGAAGTTGAGGATAGCGTTCAAATTGGTAGTTGAAGTCTACGCGTAAAATCAAGGTGCTGACTTTTCTGGGTGCCAGTTCTTCCTGGATGAATTTTACGAAGCGATCGACATCCTTTGTCTTAGGTGCTCCAATTGCAAACCCCCGAACAGGAAATAACTCTGATGGAGATTCTTGTGCGAATGCTATCGGCTGCCATGCCAGTAGCAAAATTAGAATAGTGAGGGGAAGGTTTTGGTTTTTCATGTGAGTAACGTAGTTTAGCGATGCTTATAAGGTTAAGCCTTGTAGAGTTGCCTATTTATTTGTTGGATTCGTCAGGATATTAATCATAGGCAAATCGGGCTTAATATCCTTGTCAACTATGCCAAAAGACCCAGATTTATAATTCCAATTAGCATAAGCGATACCCTTCTCTTCAAAGATGGACACCATATCCCGATACCAGGCAAGTTTTGGTCCGTTGGGAGCCTTGTCTATTATCCCAAATTCTCCACAATAGAGAGGAAGCTTTAGACTGTCGGCCAAGTGTAGCGGCTTCCGCATCATATACAACAACGTATCTCGATTATAAACTTTTTTATGTTGGAGGCTATCGCTGTTAAGTACAATCTGGCCTGGATAATTTACTTCACCAGTGAAATTCTTAAGCCTGGTCCACGATGCCTGGTAATGCGAAAGATAGAATGGTTCGTAAAAATGAAAGCTAAGTAAAATGTTAGGATCGTTGGCTGGAATCTTCAGCTGGTCGAATGTGTTGGCCGACTGCCAGCGATTTGAGCCAATGACGAGAACGCGAACGGGCTCCCACTGCCGGATGGAATCGGCTACACGTGCCAGGAGTGTATTCCATTGCTCCGGGTCATCAGCTACAGGTTCATTCATGAATTCGTAGGCCACCATTCCGTTTGGCCAATCTTTAAGGAAGGAGGACAGATCTTTCCATCGTGAAATGAATTTGTCCTGTTCAGCGGGCACAGTCCACAGCGGTTTTTCCTTTGCATTAAAGTGGTGGGAGCGGAGAATGTGCAGATCAACGACCACCCGAAGTCCGGCTTTCTGGCACCACTCCAAACTATTATTAAGCAAGGTAAAGGCATCTTCATACCGCTTTCCGCTTTCATCCCAAAGTTGCTCTTCATCGATGGGTAAACGAATATGGTCAAAGCCTACTGAATCAATAAAATGGATATCTTTTTCTGTAAAAAATGTTGCGCGTTCATTGCCCCTTCGTTCGCTTTGCGACAACCAATGAGCAATGTTTGTTCCTCGCTTGATCTGAAAGGATGCGTATTTCAGGGTCGCTTCATCGGAAGGCTCTTTGCTCTTCTGGCACCCGCTAAGAAAAACAACGACTACCAAGAAATTACAGCCAAGAGTTAAGAATTTGTTCATGAGAAATATGTCGTCTAATTATGAGAAATTTAAAGCATTTTCCAGTGGAAAGAATCAATAATGTTAGTAGTGGATGTATATTTATTTTATTGGGACAAATGAATCAGATTTATATAAAATTTAAACTCTACAATACTCCAAAGGCAGTATTCTATTTATTCACTTTTGTTATGACCACCTTTTGTTTCGAGTTGGTGGCTCAGATTGACACTGATGTGACCATAAAAACAAAGGCACTTTACGAGAACCTCAAAATCATTCAGAATAGTAGCCAATTTTTATTTGGGCAGGAATTCTTCAATAGTTATAAATTCAGTTCAGGGAGCGCTCATCCGGACAAAACCTTTTCAGATTGCAAAGAGGTTACAGGTGTCCATCCTGCGGTTCTGGGTTCTGACTTTCATTATTACCTGGAGAAAGATATCACTGAACGCACCATTCATACAGAGGCCGTCAAATGGGCCTATCAACAAGGTTATGCCATTACGTTTGACTGGCACCTTAGTGGGAAAGGCACTAACACCTACCAATATCAGGATTTGACCAAAGACCTTGTGGACAGCATTGTTACTTACCCCAAAGGATCAGATCGAGCATGGCTTTATACTGAACTCGATAAAGCAATCGACATCATCAACAATGACCTGGTGGTTGATGCGGAGCGTATTCCTATTGTATTTCGTCCATGGCATGAAATGAATGGCAATTGGTTTTGGTGGGGCACTTCTGCTACAAGTTCAGTAAATTATAAACTGTTTTTTAAGCTTACTGTTGACTACATTAAGGAGCGGACAGCAAGTGTACTATTTTGTTGGTCGCCAAATACTCCTGTCAATTTTGACTACTACCCTGGCGATGATTATGTGGATGTCTTGGGATTGGACTATTATGAAATTATTGATCTTGAATTGAGAAAGCAATTGACAGTTATAGTAGATCATGCGCAGGCTAAGAATAAGGTGGCGATATTCTCTGAGTCTGGTAGACGAACCTCAAATGGTGATTTTTCCGCAAGCTATTGGAAGGACACCATCTTGCCCGCACTTGTAAATGACCCTTCTGGAAAGTCACTGAAAATCGCGTGGCTATTGACGTGGATAAATGCTAGTTGGTCTTTCTCTTACGTTCCGCATTCATCAAGTAGTGCCATGGCCAAGCAAAGTTTTATCGATTTTGAAAATTCTCCTTATACTCTTTTTGGTAATCAAATTCAGAATCTTTACGAATCGTGGGCTATAACATCACTTAACGAGACGCCAGTGAAAGCATCAACTTCTCTTCAGCTATTTCCTTTGCCTGCTGACAATGAGTTAACTATCAGACTTTCCGAATTTAATCTACCCGCCAAAATCATGATCACTGATCTAAAAGGTCAAATCATTTACGTTGGAAATATTTTTACTGATGAGACAACGATTAATATTCACGAAATCCTACATCCAGGATTCTATTTGGCTCAGATAAGCAATCAATCCACAGTGCTATCTGCCAAACTGATTGTTCGCTGAATTGAATCAATAGCTTGCTAACGCTTTCTTATCGTCCATTAACTTCAACAAAGTCTTAAGCCCTTCAATATTCCTTTCAAGCACCACTTTAACGTCTTCAGTTTCAATATGACCAATGATTCCGATGGAGCCATTATAACCTGAAGCCTTTAAAGTTCTAAGCATTTCCAACTCCTTATCTCCTTCGCCAAGAGTGAGAATTTTAGGGCCGTCAATTTTTATACCATCCAGATTAACAGTTTTCAGATAAGGTAACATTTTTGGAAGAAGGTTGGGGAAATCATCAACCTGTTGGTGGGCATGATGAAAGTTATATACCATTCCAATGTTTTTTAATCCCGACTTTTCTATAATCCTAATTTGATTTCGTGGATCACCGAACCAATCTCCATGGTTATATAAGTTGAGAGTACAACCAATCCCTGATGCTTTTTTTTGAAGATATTCAACTGCTTTAACCCCCTTATCCAATTTTTGATCATCACTAAGACCCTCAAAATATTTAATGCTAAATCCAACCCAAAGATCAGTGGCTATTTGTTGGCTTTTCAGCACGTCTAAAATTACTTGGTTGGCGCTATCAAGGATAGCGGTTGAATCATTTTCAATCCATATCCAAACCGATTTCAATTTTATGTCATGGTTCTTTAATGACTTTAGTTCGTCTTGAAACGATGATAAATGCTTTAACCGCCAATCATAAGCCAATTGGGTAATTCCTAATTCATGCAACATCATCGCGCGCTCTTCTGGGGTGCGTTCAACACTATCGAAAGGTACAATACACCATGCCACTAGATTTTGTTTTGCAAACAGCAATGAGTTATCTGTCTTTTTCGCGGGAGCGCAAGAATAAAAAAGAACAATAAAAACGATGAATCCTTTAATGCAGACTTTCATAGCCATACCAATTTTTAACTTAGATTGAATAGAAAAGTTCAGGAAGCACAAAGACAATATAGCATTTAATTTTGCCTACTTGTTATTACACTTTTGAATTCTTCGCAAGATATCCAGATATTTTAGAATGTAGAAAAGGTATTCTGTTTTGGTAGGGAATTGTCCGTTTTTATGGACATTAATTTTGCCTTTCGATAAGTTTAAATTGTAACTTTAGAAGTTTTAAAGCCGAAAGTATGGTATTAGAAAACCAATTAAGGATTCAGTAAGAGTGAAAAATAATTTTTTGTTTGGGATACTTTTAGTGTGCACGAGCATGGCAAAAACTCATCCGATAATTGCGCAGCAAACGCTAAATTCCTGGTCTGTTAAGTTCAATGGAATTGGTATTTTTTCTTCACCAAGAGTGACCGATTTGAATAGCGATGGCATTGGGGATATTATTTTTGGTGCAGGAAGGGAAGAATTTAATCCGTGCGATTCCGCCATTATTGCCTTGAATGGAAAGAATGGGGAGTTGTTGTGGGCAGTTCCTTCTATTGACCACACCTTTAGCTCTGCAGCATTAAAAGATTTGAATGGAGACAAAATTGA
>JANOJH010000458.1:0-1309 GCA_031408135.1 Bdellovibrio sp.
GATTCGCTTATCTCAGGCATAGAATAGTTGTTGGCCTTTGCGGTAACGGCAAATGATATCAAGCAATCCAACATGGCAATTACGCGTGCATTTTGTTGAATCTGCGAAATGAAATCAGAAGTATGTTGAACCAATTCCAAAAATATCCTTTGTTCAATTACCAACAGTTTTTCTTCAGCATTCAGAATTTTTTCTTCGTATACCTTCAGCTCTTCTGTGATGTAACGCTCGGCATTGACCAACGTTTGCTTGCGTATCCAATCTGCAGGAACTTTGTCTTTGTTGGCATTGCTTACTTCCAGATAATAGCCAAACACTTTATTGTAAGAAATCTTTAATGAATTGATACTCGTTCTTTCTACCTCGCGTTTTTGAATTTGTAACAAGTAATCCTTTCCTGAAAAGGCAATGGCACGAAGTTCATCTAACTCAGCATTCACACCTTCTTTAATAATTCCGCCCTGGTGAATGAGCATGGGCGCATCTTCCTTCAACTCTTTATCAATTTTCTCTAACAGAAATTCACATTTGTGAAGTTGGTCTCCCAGCTTCTTCAACTCTGCTGAAGAGGATGCTTCTAATAGTTCTTTCACCGGAAGAATTGCCTTCAACGACCTCTTCAACTGCTGCAACTCACGAGGGTTGATACGCCCTACTGCCACTTTCGAAATCAGTCGTTCCAGGTCTGCGATTTGCCGAAATTGCTCCAGTATTTTTTCGGTTAACTCTTCTTGCGAATAAAACTGATCAACCACTTTCAACCGCTCTTCAATGCTCTGTTTTTCTTTCAACGGTAAGATCATCCACTTGCGCAGGTTGCGCGAGCCCATTGGCGTGACTGTCTGGTCAAGTATGTGAAGCAACGGCACGCCTCCTTCGTTATGTGAACCTACAATTTCAAGATTGCGGATAGTGAACTTATCCAGCCACACATATTTATCTTCATCAATGCGTGAGATAGCAGCGATGTGATGAGTGTCTTTATGTTCGGTTGCTTCGAGGTAATGCAAGTTGGCCCCTGAAGCTATAATGGCTTCATTCATGCCATCAATCCCAAAACCTTTCAATGAATTAGTCTTGAACTGCTGAATGAGTTTATCATGAGCATAGTCAAAAGCATATACCCAATCATCTAATGTAAAGGTGGCATACTCTTCGCTAAACTGCGGATCAAATTTTTCACGCGCAGCCTTACTGTAAATAATTTCTGCCGGGCCAAAACTTTGAATCAATTTGTACACATAATTCTCCTGACCTTGCGCAGCATAAAACTCACCCGTGCTAATGTCGAGGAAGGCCAAGCCCAAAC
>JANOJH010000527.1:0-1104 GCA_031408135.1 Bdellovibrio sp.
TTTCACAATCGCCTGATATATAAGTGTGCGAAGCTTGTTTTGATCATCAAGATTGTTAGTTGGTATTAATTGTTTCATGTAAACAACCACCAAATCTTCTTTCGGGTCCACCCAATACGTTGAGCCATAAGCGCCACCCCAACCATATTCGCCAACAGAGCCTGGCACGCCCCTATCACCAATATCTTTAACTACTGAAAAACCAAGTCCAAAGCCTTGACCCGGACGAAAGTCTATTTTTCCGGTATGACTTACGGTCATCAGCTCTACGGTAGATGGAGCAAGTATTCGGGTGCCATTCAAGGTTCCTTTGTTCAACATCATCTGCAGAAACTTTGCGTAATCGCTGGCAGTAGAAACCAAGCCTGCCCCACCTGAAAAACTTTTGCGTGGTCCATTTACATAAGCACCTTGACTGGTAATCGTGCCTACATCTGGTGCACGTTCAAGTGGTTTATCCGCGAAAGCAGAATAAACAGTTGCAAACCTGTTGAGTTTATCTTGTGGCAAATAGAAATGTGTATCCTTCATGCCAATCGGCATCAGTATTTTAGAAGTAATGAATTCATCCAACGGTTTTCCAGAAGCTTTTTCAATCACTACACCCAGAATATCAGTGCTATATCCATAGTTATATTTTTCTCCGGGATGGGCATCCATCGGAAGTTTTGCCATCCGGGCAATGGTAGCTCCAATGGGCTCATCACGATCGGCAAAATAAAATCCGGTAATGCCAGCTTCCTTCCATTTGTCGGCAGCCGGGCCGCCACCATAACTGATGCCTGCGGTGTGGGTAAGCAAGTCGCGAAGTGTAATGGCCCTCTTGGCTTTCACGACATCATAGCTCCCACCTTCCCGGGCTACGGCCACAGTTGATTCGTTAAACTCAGGTATATATTTGCCCACTGGATCGGAAATAAGCAGTTTTCCTTCTTCTTGTAAAATCATAATCCCGACACTCACTAATGCCTTAGTCTGCGAAGCAATTCTAAAAATTGCATCTTTTTCCATTGCGGCACCTGACTCGAGGTCTCTTTTGCCAAATGAATTAAAGTAAGCAACCTTTCCATGCCTTGCTACCAGCACTACACTTCCAGCCATCTT
>JANOJH010000545.1:0-1232 GCA_031408135.1 Bdellovibrio sp.
GACTAATAAAAATATTTTAAAAGGGAGATTCGCTGAACCTGCCATCTTGCAAGTTGCTGAAATAGGTATTGGAGTAACAGCACCAACAAATACCAGATAACTCCCTAATGTTTTTAGCTTGACTTCATACCGCTTCAAATACTTCTCTCTTATTCGATGGTACATTGAAGTTTTAGAAAACGTTTTACCAATATAATAGCCCAACACACCTGAAAGATATGACAGCATCGTTTACAGGATAAGCCCTGAGATGTTATTCAAAATAGAAAGCATCATAAAGAATTCTGGAGGAATGACCCCAAAAATGATTTCTGAAATTGTATAAACTCCAAACAAAAATCCATACATTCACTTGTTACTACTACGCTGGTTACTTAGACAACATACTACTACCCTAAAGGCAGGCAAGTACGTAGTACTCTGTATAGCCTCAATGTTTTAAAGGACGTTTTTTTATCATTCCTCCTTTTGTGTCCCTGATATTGCTCATTACAATAAATGCATCCGGTTCAATTTTCTCTATTTCCGTGTTGAGTTTATTTAATTCAAGTCGAGTGATAACGGTGTAAAGTATTTCTGTTTGTGTCGTTTCACCTCTCTTTCCGTAGCCTCGTTTTCCACTATAAACGGTAACACCACGGCCCATTACAGTAATTATCATTTGCCTGATTTCTTCACTATGTGAGGAAATAATGGTCACTCCAATATATTCTTCAATCCCCTCAATAATAAAATCAAGTGTCTTGGACGCAGCAAAATAGGTGATCATTGAGTAAAGCGCTATTTCAACAGAAAGGAAATAGATGGCGGCAGAAAAAATAAAAATATTAATGAGGATAATGATATCGCCTATCGTAGTTCCCAATTTTCGACTCAGGTAGATCGCTAATATCTCCGTTCCATCGATCACTGCCCCACCCCTCACGGCAAGTCCAATTCCCGATCCAAGAAAAAAACCGCCAAAAAGAGCCACGAGCAAATTATCATCCGTGACATTCGGAAAAGTGACGGTTGCGAGACATAGGGCAAGTCCTGAAATGGCAAGGGCAGTCTTTATCGCAAAGGTCCTGCCAAGAATATTGTAGGCAAGGATGATGAACGGAATGTTAATTCCTATGATCAGGTAATGAAGCGGTATAGATGTAACCGCTGATGTTAAAAGGGAGATACCTGTTGCACCACCATCAATGAAGTGATTTGTTAGTAAAAATCCCTTGAAACCAAAAGAAGCT
>JANOJH010000559.1:0-1306 GCA_031408135.1 Bdellovibrio sp.
TTACTAAATACTTTAGTATTCTTGTCCATGGATCAGGAATACTTCAAAGGCCGTGGGGCACAGATAAAGACGGGGAACAAATTCCTTAAAGCCAGCTATGTAACCGATCACATCGAAGGCCTGGATGAACCACTTCTGGAAACACCCGCTACTCAGATTTTCTTTGATACTCCCAAAAAGATTGTCAACAAAGTAGAGAGTCCTGATCTGAGCATGATGTATTCAATGAATCCTTACCAAGGTTGTGAACATGGATGCATTTACTGTTATGCGCGCAACACGCATGAGTACTATGGATTCAGTGCCGGGCTTGACTTTGAAAGCAAGATCATTGTAAAGAAAAATGCAGCTGCCTTATTAGAACAACAACTGCTTAGTAAAAACTGGAATGCTGTTCCTATCATGCTCAGTGGAAATACCGACTGTTATCAACCGCAGGAACGAAAGTTTGAAATCACCAGATCAATGTTAAAAGTGTTGGCAAACTATCGCCATCCGATAGGACTCATCACAAAAAACAGTCTTATACTTCGCGATCTTGATTTGCTACAAGACCTTGCCAAAGACAATCTTGTGCATGTTTACATTTCCATCACCACATTAGATGAAAATCTGAGAAGACTTATGGAGCCGCGTACTGCGAGTGCCATCAAAAGATTAAAAACAGTAGAAGAACTTTCAAAAGCTGGAATACCTGTTGGTGTGATGAATGCACCTATCATTCCGGGATTAAATCATCACGAAATCCCAAGCATATTAAAAGCTGCGTCTGATCATGGTGCCTTGAATGTTGGAATGACCGTGGTGAGGCTCAACGGATCAATTGGAAAGATATTTGAAGACTGGCTGCGCAAAAATTTCCCCGACCGTTTCGAAAAGGTATGGAACCAAATCTCATCTTTTCACGGAGGCAATGTCAACGACTCTCAGTTTGGAAGACGGATGTCCGGTGAAGGAAACATTGCCGATGCCATCCATCAACTCTATCGCGCTTCAAAAAAGAAGTATTTTTCTGGTAAGCAAATGCCAGCTTATGATCTCACCAAATTCCGAAAAGGCGGGAATCTTAGCTTGTTCTAATGTAGAATGAATCAAATTACAAATGCATGGGCAATATCGTTTAGTTAAGCTAGTAACCTCCTCTCCGGAGGCTACCGTTAGGACGCAAGTTTATGCTCCAGAGGAGCAACCTGTTTATAGCAAGGCCATTTGATTCATTTTATTGGCTCCAGAGGAGCCACCTGTCTGCACTATTCTTAATATTCGGGGACATGATGAATGATATATCGGCAACATTTCATTTTTG
>JANOJH010000627.1:0-2520 GCA_031408135.1 Bdellovibrio sp.
CGGCTATTCCGCACGTTTCGATGCCGCCGGCGCCCTCACCGATTCAGCCCAAGGCGGCGTCCTGGCCGTGCGCACCAACAGCGGCACGTTTCGCGACGATGAATTCGTCGCCATCCCCGAGCTGGGCGTGAAGGCCAGCCGGCAGATCGGCGATAGATGATAAAGATTAATCTTTTAACGTCCTACATTGAGGGTGCAAAAGATGGCGGCAGCGGTCTCGGATTTTCCTTCGGTGGAGACGACGAGGTTAGCCGGCAGGTCGGTCTTGATTTCGGCAAGCGAGTTGCAGTTCTGCTGATTGGCCCTATAGGTCTTTTCGTTTACGAATCTCAGACAATTCCGGCGCTCCAGGCGGCGTTGGCTGAAGCTACTGTTAAACATGCTGAACTGAAGCAGTTTAACGACAGTAAGCAGAATTTAACCCTTGAAATAAAGAAATATGAAGCGGAACAGGCGCGTTTCAACGCGCAAATGGATTTTATTAACAAGATCGATAATGATAAAGTTAATGAGTACCGCCTTTTCGAACATTTAAAATCATCAACTCCTTCGAATGTCTGGGTTACCAAACTGGAATTAATAGACAACAATCTGACGATTGCGGCTGAAAGTGATGACCCCAAAGACATCGCCACTTTTATTCAGCGGCTTTCAAACGCCGAGTTTATTTCAAACATGGTCCCGATGAATCAGACGAGCAAGAAAAACTTTTCCAATACAGATGTTACGACGACGATTTTTACCATTAAGGCGCAATTGAACGCAGGCGCAGGAAAAACGCCATGAAATTCCTTCGGATTATAGCCGGCCTTTCCATGTCAAGAATTGTGATTTTCGGCGTGCTATCCACAGTTATGTATTACACCTCCTATTTTGATGACGGTTCAGCTCTCGATAACCAGATTGAAACGATGGAATCCCAGGTTAAAGCAGAGTCCGAACGCCGGATCGAGGTTAACAAGATCATTAAAAAAGAAGAGGAAATGCGCGGAAATTTACTTCAGTTGCAACGAAATCTTGAAGTTGTGAAATCGAAAATCCCGAATGAATTCCGCGATACTCAAATGTCGATAATTTTAAACAATGCCTCTATTGCGTCGGGGGTTAATCTTCAGGATTTGTCAATCGTTCAAACTAATTTCGCGGGAGAAAAAAAAGTTTACGACGCCGACAGTATAAAACCAGAGGATCTTATCGAAGAGGTCAGATTCAATATCTCGCTTTCAGGCTCGTATAGTGCATTTCTCAAGTTTCTTGATGTTTTAACAAAGGAAGATAAGGTCCTGAAAGTTAAAAATTTCATTATCGAAAAAAATTCCAGCGACATCGACGATGACATGATCAGATTCAAAGGCGATGTCATCGGATTTAAACAGTCCACACTTCTTTTGCCGACGCCGGCACCCGGTGTGCAGTGAAGATCATTCTGCTGCTTCTCTTTTTTTGCGCACTGACGGTATCCGCGCAAATGAATCCTACAGATCAGGCGATCGCCGACCAACAGGTAATCGATAAAGCACAGAATATAATCATGAAACAACAGAATTTAATCATGAAACAACAGATGGAAGCGCGACAGAAAAGTCTCGAGCAACAAGGACTGGCACAGCAAGGAACGCCACAGCAGGGTAATCAAAGTGAGCCAGAGGGCAACCAGTCACAGCCTCAAAATACTGATTCAAAACCGCAGTCAGATAAGCAGCCGGCGGGCGACGTTAAAATTCCGACCGGACCTGTAAAAGCCGGTCAGTTCACCCAACAATCGGGGGGCACCAATAATTCCCGGGAGCTGGAACAAAAAATCGCGGGTAGGATTAAAGATCCTTTCATGCTGCCGAATCATCTCTATTTGAAAATTAAGCGTAAGCTCGGAGACATCCAGGGCGAAGGCTATATCGATGAAAGTGTAGAGCCGCAACGTCGCTGGGCATTGAAACGCTATAAACTAGTCGCGATTATCTGGAATGTAAAAAGACCGAAAGCTATGATAACCGATGCGAAACAAGAATTACATATGTTTTATGTTAACGACAGAATCGGAAATTCCGAGGGCGTAATAACGGGAATCAGTAACGGTGAAGTTACGATTAATGAAAAAGGAACTGAATCAAAACTTAAGATGATTAAGTAATTGGTTTCAACATTCAGGAGGAATGATGAAAAATATTCTGGTAAGAAGTATCGTGATCTTTGCATTTATTTTTACTTCTTGTGCCACAAACAAAAAAATTGATTCAGATGATGATTTCTCAGTTGAAGGCGCCGCTCCGGTCGGGTCAGACGAGGTCGGATCTAACTCTGATGATCTTGCATTGGGCGACACCGAAGAGGTGCCTGCAAATGACACGGCACCAACCGAAAAAGCTGCGGCAGCTGATAACAACCTCGATTCCGCTTTAGAGAGTGAACTGAATAGTCTCGGTGATTCAACGGAAGGCAAAACAGCTGAAAAAGCAGCCGCGGAACAGCCGAAAGACGAATTATCACTCGACGAGCCTGCAGCGCCCAAAGACGAGCTTA
>JANOJH010000637.1:0-1768 GCA_031408135.1 Bdellovibrio sp.
GATGACCTATCTGCCACACGGTTTGATTGGTCTTTTGCTTGCCGTAGTTTTTTCAGCTGCTATGTCATCTACTGCGTCTGAGTTAAACGCATTGGCATCAACTACTACGGTTGACATTTACAAACGCTCGATTAATAAAAATGGAAACGATCTGCACTATGTAAAATCTTCTAAGCTATTCACTGCAGGTTGGGCTGTGATTGCCATGCTGTTCGCTTCCATTGCCAACCAGGCCGAGAACCTTATTCAGTTTGTAAACATCATCGGGTCGCTTTTTTATGGAACCATACTGGGGATTTTTCTATCTGCTTTTTATATTAAATACCTTAAATCAAATTCAGTTTTCTTTGCCTCCATCATTGCCGAGTTGGCAATCTTGTATTGCTACTTCTTTACTGAGATAGCATTTCTGCTTTATAATATAATTGGGTGTGCACTTGTAGTGGGGTTAGCATTGATCTTCCAGGCTATTGAAAATAGCACCAAGAAAACAGCTTAAGGAGGGAATTCTTCTTTGTCTGTGTTGGTTGAAAAAACAAATGCCTTCTAGCCAAAGAACAAGTGATTACAAACCTCATCAGCGAAAATATTTTTGGAAGAGATGATCGACACAGAAAGTAAAAAAAAGGGAGCCTCGTTTCTGAGACTCCCTTTGAAAGGAATTTTTAAATTGAATTAGTTAGGCTGTCTTTGGCCTGTTCCGTAATGCAAATCATTTATATACTTAATACCTGGCTTGGTCGCAAGTGACACCAAAGCTGTAGATGGAAAGTCTTCCGCATTTCCAGGAATATTTCCTTCAACATAACCTGTACCACCAGCACCAGCTGCAACTGTAACAGCAGTGATTAAACCTCCCGCCACTGTTGTGGTTGCTGTAGCACCGCCACCTTGTGAAGATGTTATAGTTACAATAGGTGCACCAATCCAGTTACGGCCTCCATCGGAAACTGTAATGGCAGTTATCACACCATTAACAACAGTAGCAAAAGCATTCGCGCCATCCCCTGAAACAAAGGACATTGATGGGGCAGATGTATACCCACTGCCACCGGCAGTTATTGTAACTCCAATAACTTTTCCATTGGCGAGAACAGCTGTGCCGACAACACCACTTCCACCGGTACCTGTATTATCAAACACTACTGTTGGTGGTGCAACATAACCACTTCCTTGACCTGTGACATTCACCGAAAGCACGGCTCCGCCTGTTAAGAATGATTGAGCGTTAGCTCCACCGCCTGCAGAAATGGTAAGGCCACTTCCCACCTGGCCAGCTAAATAGCCAGAGCCTGCATTAGTTATTGTTATGCCTATTACTCGGCGAGTAGCAGCGTCAATTACGGCAGTAGCAGTTGCCTGTGTGCCATTTGATACTGTAGGTGCAGGAAAGATGATACTCGGAGCAAAGGTATAGTTGGATCCTCCACCTGTTATTTGAATAGCACCTATCGATTGACCTGAATAAATACCAGTGGCAGCTGCAACAACAGTTGCAACAGGAGTACCAACATCAGTTATTGTAACTGTAGGGTTGCCTGTATAGCCTGAGCCTGCGCTTGTAATAGTTATACTTGTAAGGCGGCCACTTTGAATGACTGCTGTACCAGTAGCGGTTGTTCCAGTTCCACCAGGAGCTGAGAAAACGATGGTTGGAACTGCTGAATAGCCGGCACCTGAATTCGTAATGTTTACTCCCGTTACCGTACCATCGACTGTCAAACTGTTAATGATAGCGGTAGCACCACTACCGCTAATAATACTAACT
>JANOJH010000650.1:0-8983 GCA_031408135.1 Bdellovibrio sp.
GAAGCCGTTAAAAAAGGTGCTAACTATATTAAAATTGAAACTATGGGCGCCTTAGCTTCTGCAATACGCGGCATGGCCTACCTTTGTAATTGATTTATGAATAATGAAGAACTTTTGCAATCGTTAAATTTAGAAAAGACAAACCCTCCGGTATCAACCGGAACTAAATGGGTCGACAGCAGCCTGAAAAAATCATTGGATTCTGTTTCTCCGATCGATGGCCGGGTAATCGCCAGCACGAGCCTGGCCGGCCGAAAAAATTATGAAGACGTCATTGCAACTTCGACAGCAGCCAGTTTGTACTGGCGCCAGCTACCCGCCCCGCAACGGGGTGAAATTGTCAGGCAGATCGGCGATGAGTTCCGAAAGAAAAAAGAATTTCTCGGAGACCTCGTTTCGCTCGAGATGGGTAAGTCTCGCAGTGAAGGGCACGGAGAGGTTCAGGAAATTATCGACATCTGTGATTTCGCTGTAGGCCTTTCACGCCAACTTTACGGTCTGACAATGCCTTCTGAGCGCCCTTCCCACCGCATGATGGAACAGTGGCATCCGCTCGGCACAATCGGTATTATTTCTGCATTTAACTTTCCGGTTGCAGTCTGGGCCTGGAATTCAATGATCGCGGCGGTCTGTGGCAATGTGAGTATCTGGAAACCTTCTGAAAAAACTCCATTAACTGCGATCGCCTGTTTTAAATTGATGAACGAAGTCTGGATACGAAACAAGTTACCCGAAGGCATCATGAACCTGATCATCGGTGATGCCGCTGAAATCGGCGAAACAATGGTTGCAGACTCCCGCGTGACATTAATCTCGGCAACTGGCTCTACCCCAATGGGACGCCATGTGGCGAAGGCTGTTGCGGGGCGCTTAGGTAAATGCCTCCTTGAGCTCGGTGGCAATAACGCCATCATTGTTACCAAAAATGCAAATCTCGAGCTGGCAATTCCGGCTATTGTTTTCGGGGCCGTGGGTACGGCCGGCCAAAGATGTACTAGCACAAGAAGGCTAATTATCGACACAAGTATCTATGACAAGGTCAAAGCAAGTTTACTTAAAGCCTACGGAACCCTGAAAATCGGCAACCCGCTATTGAGCGAAAATCATCTCGGTCCTTTGATAGATAAAGCAAGCGTGGAGAAAATGCAGACCGCACTTCTTGCTGCCAAAAATCAGGGTGCAACAATTCTGTTTGGCGGAGAAGTTCTGCAGGGCCAAGGATTTGAATCCGGCTGTTACGTCAGACCGGCTCTGGTTGAAGCCGATCATGCTATGGCGATTGTTCATGAAGAAACCTTTGCCCCGGTCTTATACTTAACCAGGTACTCCGGTCCACTCGAAGACGCGATTAAACTGCAGAATTCTGTCAGTCAGGGATTGTCGTCATCGATTTTCACGGAAGATATGCGAAGCGCAGAAGAATTTCTGTCGGCCCTCGGTTCGGATTGCGGAATTGCGAATGTCAACATCGGCACTTCTGGTGCAGAAATCGGCGGCGCGTTCGGAGGCGAAAAAGATACCGGCGGCGGGCGTGAATCCGGCAGCGACAGTTGGAAAGCTTATATGCGACGTCAGACCAACACGATAAATTACGGAAAAACGATGCCATTGGCCCAGGGAATTAAATTTGAAATTTAATTTATTTCATTCGGCGATTCGTGTGCCGAAGGCCCCACGACTTCGCATTCGGTAGCAAGGCATAAAGGAACGGCAGCAACAGCCTGCGCGGCATTAGTCTGCGCAAATAATAAAAAAGTACGGCATCTAAAGTAACGAAATTCCAAAGCAAAGGATTCTGGGTTTTTATCAGACGCAATACATCTTCAGCAATTTTTTCAGGGGTCGTCGGCGAAAGTCGCATCAGTTTTTCAACGAAACTTTCCATGTTTGAATAGAAGTCATTATATGGCCCATCAATATTTTTATCAGCTTCGTAAAGTTCGGTTCGGTAAACATTCCGAAAAGAGTTCGAATGAATAAACCCGGGTTGAACGAGTGAAACATCTATACCAAAAGGTTTCGTTTCATACCATAAAGCCTCACTCGCTCCTTCAAGCGCATGCTTTGAAGCCGAATATGAAGCCATTGTCGGCATTGCAAGCATTCCGCTGACCGAAGAAACATTTATTATCTTTCCGCGTCCGCGCGCGCGCATACTTGGCAGCACAAGCCGGATTAGGCTCATCGGTCCAAAATAATTTGTGGCCATCTGATTGACTTCATCCTGTTCAGACATATGCTCCACGACGGAACGATACATCACTCCGGCATTATTAATCAGGATGTCAACTCCGCCCCAGATATTATTAATTTCCGTAACGACCGATTTGCGGTCGGTAAGCGAGGTTACGTCCATCGAACGTATGATTAATCTTTCGTCCTGTTTAAATTCCGAAAGCAGCAAATCATAGTTTTTACCCCGGGCCGTAATGCAGACCCGGTACTGAGAATTTCCATTTAATAATCGGGCTATAGCAAGACCAATTCCTGAACCGCAGCCGGTTACCAGAATTGTCGGTTTGTATCCCGAAATCGATTTTCGCTGCAACAAGTGATATAATTTGGTCACTGTAACGTACTTAACTGTCTACTTAACAGTTACTTCAACTGTCGTACTGAGATTTTTACCGTAAGAAACGTGTGCACCATCAGCAAATTGTAACGTTAACGTATGTTTACCTTTAGGAAGTGTGATTTCAGCTTCTGTCTGACCTTTTCCAAAATGCTTATGCGTGTCGTCAGTTGGCACGACTTGTCCTTCAGGAATGAACGCGCCGTCAATAATCAAATGGTGATGTCCGGTCGTTTTGTCTTTTACGTCTTCGCCAGCCGGGCGAACTTTCATGCCCATCAAGCCGAATTGCACTTTAAAAGTTGTCGGAACCACCTGGCCATTCTTCGGAGAAACGAATGAAACTTTCGCCGGTTGCGCATTTACCATTCCAGAAAATAGGAGCACGAGAAATACTGAAAATAATTTCATAAAAATCCTTTGTTAATTGTGAATGCATAATAAATTGTATTCAAGTTTCTGTTTATGTCCAGCGTTGAACATGACACGTGAAGTTGAATTATTCGCGCTACATACGGATTTTTTTAAGCTAATGTCTAACTATGAAAAACAAATTAATTTTTTTATTAAGTATTATTTTTATACTTTCAATTTCAGTTGTCGGCACATTTCCCAGTCTCGGTGCCGCGGCAGAAATACGCCGCTGCGCACTTGAATCCTGTCACGGCCTGAACCTGAAATGCGGATTCAATCCACCGGACATGTGCACTCAGCTTTATTCGATCGGTGATTTCTGCCGGCAGTATGCCAACTGCGAACTTTCAGGTGAAACCTGCAAACTTGTAAATAGTCCGACGCTCGACAAATGTATAGCGTGCGTAAACGCGTGCCCGAATAAAAATCCATCGACGCACGCCGACTGCGAAGCTAAATGTCGTTCTAAATTGAAAAACTGACTAAGTAGTCTTTAGTCTTTAGTCTTTAACTTACTATCATTTTCCTGAATGAACTTTTTCAATTCATCAGCAATTCCTAATAGTTTTACCCATTGTTCCTTATAAAGGGTAACAGGAAATCGACCCATGCCATAAACCGACAAAGCGCCCTTTTCACTGACTTTCATTGAAAGAGTACCGCTGTTGGATTTTTTACTTTTGAGAGCCTCGTTCTCGGCCCGTAATCTTTCTAGTTCTGCTTTCATATCATCTGACATGTGACCACCTTTACTTTAAATAGTAGCACTAAACCGAAGAGTAGCAACGATTAAGCCTGATATCATGATGTCCATTTTTCTTATCAATTTCTTAACATGAAGTCCCCAGAAGTAGCCCGTTGATAAGTTCAAAGGCTCCCACAAGAAACATAACGAATAATCCGAGAACAAACTGATTTAAATTAGTGTCGACATCAATTTTTGAAAACCTGCGCTTTAAGCAGGTTTTTTGTTACCGTTGAAGCACTATTTTTCTCATTTTGAGAAAACACGGTGATTTCTTTTAAGTCAGCCCCCTGTCTTGCCGAAAACAATTTGTACTCGAATACGTTTTCTATTCAAGCCAAGGGGTTTTATGAAATCACACATCATGTTCACGGTTTTTTTAATTTTAGCCGCCAACTCTGCCAACGCGCAAGTCGAGGGTGAGATCAAAGAGCAAAAACTGAAAATCATAAAAGTTACCACTCTCGAGAAAAAAACCGAAAAAGAGAAAGAATATCTCGAGCGAGAAAATGCAAAGCTGCTGAGAGAGCTTGAGGCCCTTAAAGCCAAGTTGCCTGTTCTCGAAGATAACCTGAAGTCGCTGGAAGGCGTCGTTAAAGCCGGACGCGAAGAGAACACCCGTTCCAGAGAAACTCTTGAGGATCTCAAGAAGCAGAAAGCCGGAATGCAGGAAAAAATCGGAAAGCTCACAAAAGAAAGAGCCGAACTGAAAGAATCTTATTCTAAAACGGTTGCAGGCACCCTAATCGAGGAAAAACAGGTTAAGGAAAGAAAAATCGAACTTGAAAAACAAGATATTTTGACCAGAGATGAGCAGGGCCGCCTCGAAAAGGAAACCGAAAAGCTAAAAAAGGAACTTGCAGCGATTCAGGCGCAATCCGACGCAAAAGAAAGTGCATTGAATAAATCCAAAGATATTTTAAAGAATACAAAAAATGTGCTCGCTGATCTTAAGGAAAAAAAGGAGAATTTTTTGCGCAACATTTCCGATGCTGATGAAGGGCGCCGAAAGGCCTCTGAAGATACAAATGAGGTCGCAAAAGAAATTGCCAAACTGAAAGCTGAGATCAGCAACCTGAAAATTCGGGCTGACGTTGCAAAACACAACCAAAATGATGCCCACAATGCTTATAAGGCTATAGCCAAAGAAGCCGCCCAGTTAAAGGAAATCAATAACGCAGAAACCACCAAATTGAAAAAGACCGAAGAGGAAGTCATTGACCTGCAAGGAATGATCAAAACCGGTAAGGAAGAGATCGACCGAGCAAAGAAAGAATATGACTTACTCATAAAGCGGGGTCAAAAGGCCAAAACCGACAAACCAAGACTCGAAGCCCATTTGGCCCAGCTCAAAATCAATTACAACACTCTTATCGAAAAAAACAAGCAGCTACGCCAGAAACTCTAATTTTGAGCCATGTGGCCTTAGCTTTGCTATAATTCAGCTTGGTCCTGAAAAGTGGCAAAATGACATTTTATATATCGGATTTAAACTGGAGGCAAAACATGGAGCTGTGGGAATTAAAAAGTCGGAACTTTAAGCCACGTGATAATCTGGAAGAACTAGCAAAAGAGCATATTCGCGAAGAAGTCAGAAAAGTGACGGCTTATGGCATCGTCAAAGGCACTATTGTTGACGAGGGAAATAGCTTTGCAATTTCTATGGTGGCGAAGGTCGGCAACAAGATTTTTAATGCCGAATCCCATCACCTGAAAGAAAAACTCACCGGCGCGCCCCGCCTGTGGCAGTTAGCTGCGCTCAAATTAGTCCTTAAAGACCTGATAAATCAGATTAAAAAAACGCTGAAGTTAGATTGATTTTTAGATTTCGTTTCGCAAAGTTTCCACAAAATCTTTGATCTTTCGAACCTTTGTAGCACTGATTTCATTTGAAAACTCTAAACCTATCAACAAAGATTTTTCGGGACTGTTATGAAGCGGGGTAACCCACATTACTTTGCTTTTTACCACATCAAGTCCGGCTTTTGAAATTTCACCGACAAATTCAACCATGACCTCAGATCCAAGCATAGCCAAGCCGGAACTGTCGATTTCACAACAAAGTCCACCGATACTGAAATTTCTGATTCTGACTTTGAATTGCTTTTTTCGGAAAAGATCATGAATGATGACAACGCCACCCGCCTGAATGCGATGTTTTTCTCGTTTGTCATTGATTTTCAAAGAGCCCAGGTCAATCGGATGCATTGGTTTTAAAAGATAGTTTTTCGTATTGTCAGCGTAATAATTGGTGGTGTGGCCAACCATAGTGCCGTCCGTTACCTCTACATATCGACGCGACTTTAATTTTCGTCCCATTGCATTCCCCCTTAAATAGCACAACTGTCCCAGAATAATGCAGCTCATAGAAACTGTCTCAAACTTGCGGCCAGTGTAATTATAAATTGCAAACGCAAAGCCACATGAGTGGCAAGGAGCTTTGAATTGACGAAAACTGAGTGTCGAAATACCTGATTTTGAATACTTTCTTGACGCTCTGAAGTGAACTGTCTCATTCTCAAAAAAAAAGGGTAAATCCGTTGAACACGGATTTACCCTTTGTACTTAACAAATGACTCTGAATTTATTTAACTGATGTCTTCGGAACTTTAGATTCGTCGACTGTAACTTCAATCTCAACGCGTCGATTCTGCTTTCTTCCAGTTTCAGTTTTATTTTCGGCTACCGGATTTGAAGGCCCCATACCCACAGTAGAAACCACTGTTCCCGGAATTCCGTTTTTAACCAATTGGTTCTTTACTGCAGCTGCTCTTTGTTCAGAAAGAACCTGATTCACTTTATTTGAACCCGTGCTGTCGGTATAACCCTTAATTGTTAATACGTTTTCAGGATATTTTTTCATAATCGCAGCCATTTCAGTCAAATTTCCAGCGGCCTGATCTTTTAATTTGTAATCGCCGGTTTCAAATAGAATGTCACTTTTCAACTTAGTAACTAATCCCTGTTCTGTTCTTTTTGTTTCAGCAATTTTCTCGAGTTCTTTTGCCTGCTTGTCCATTCTCTGACCCGCATGCGCTCCGATTGCTCCTCCGAGAGCTGCACCGATTGCGGCTCCTTTTTCTGCACTACCTTGCTGATGCCCAAGAATACCGCCGAGAACTGCTCCGGCTGCTACCCCGATACCCGCACCTTTTACAGTATTTGGATTTTCGCTTGTTGCCGCACACCCGCTTAAAAGAAGAAACCCTGCTGAAAGAACTACTAATATCAATTTCATATTACCACCTTATATTTTCATATTTCATATACGATTTTTCTAAAAAAAACAATTACCCACGACCATGAAAACGAAACTTTAGGGATTAATCGTGGTGTTTATCCCATTTTTTCCACTTCTTGTATTTTCTATAGCTCGGGTGATAACTGTAATTATGATGATAATGCACAGGCTCGTAACGGACTTCGTAATGACGATGGTGGTCACCGTCATCCAGGTAAACGTCATGTGTTGGGGGACTCGAGCGAGAGTGTTCCAGATCATTTCCAACCGCAGCACCAATGGCACCACCAATCACTGCTCCTAAAATAGCGCCCTCACGTCCGTTAGAATTTCGGCCTATTGCCGAACCAACTCCTGCGCCAACTGCGGCTCCAAGCACGGTATTCGATGCTTTAACCTCACTGCCTGCAAAAACCGCTAAACAGATACATCCCGTAACTATTAAATCTTTCATTTGGATCTCCTTTTCAGAAAAGAAGTAAATCTTCTTCTCGTTAAAAATCTGAATTGAGATCAGTTTAATGGGGTTTGATTATTATCAAATGAAGAGTTCATTAATTTTTATTAATAAGACCGGACATGTGTGACTTTCTAGCCTCAAATTGTCCTAAAGTTCTAGCTCCATCGATTTTTTTGTATAATATAAGATCGCTTTTTCAGCTTCGCTAAGGGCTAGGTCTAGCTCTTTTTTATCGCAGGCTTCATTCCATAAAAGTTTTAACGAATCCAGTTTAAAACCGAGTTTATCCGGCGACTCGACAAAAATAATTTCGGCAATAAACTTCGGAAACTGGGTATGGGTAACAAATTCCTTTTCATCACTGCTTTCAGGGTCTGAAAATGCATCTACACCGATAATAAATTTGGTCATATTTTTTACCTCAAAACATCAGTTATCCTGAAGTACGGGCAAAAAACAACAAAAAAGACCGCTAGTGAGCTGAACACTCAGAAAATCCGCAGCCAGAGTCCGATGAGAAAATAAAAAATAAAATGCACCGCAAATGAAACAAAAAGGCCATATCTGTGCCTCAGGATCAGATATGAAAAAACAATCCCTGCAAACAGGCTGGGAAGAATAAAGTAGTTCGACTGAGCTCCGATGCTAATAGCCAATGGCAAGTGCAACAAAAAGAAACCGACACCAAAAAGAATCATCGTCTTTCGGTCAGAAAGCTGTCGCTGTTTTAAGTGCCTCAGCACTCCGATAATAAAAATCTGTTGAAAAGAAATATCAAAAAATTTTGTAAGCAGAATTTCGCTTTTGAATAGCGGAAAATAGAGTCTTGACAGTAAAATTTTGTCTAAGGCACTATTGCCAACCGGAAACCAGGCTTCTATAGCCAAACATGTTCCGATCAAGGCGGCTGAAAAAAAACACGACTCCAGAATACTGTGAAAGAAACGAAGCCCGGTTTGGCGCAGGCTCGCTCACGCGGTAAAAATACCCACCAATAATCGCGTAAAAAAGGTAATAGACCGAAATTAAATGAAATGTGCCCAAGTGGTCTACCCGCGCCTCAGGCAATAGATAGATCGCCACGCCGACGACAGCCAGCCAGGCCAGCAGCCAGATTGCAATTATCTTTCTGACTGGTTGATCAATGGACGAGAGTACGAACTGCATAGATGTATCCGATACACATTTGTAATTGAATTTCAGAACTGGCTATAGCAGAATTTCATTTCTTTATTAAAAACTTGTTATGGTCCATGAATTTTTTTCGGAACTGTCTAACTGTTCGACTGGAGTCAATTGGAAATTATTGCACTGGCACCTGAATTGCTTTATCAAGTAGGCAGGAGTTTCCATTGAAAACATTGGCATTGTTGGTTTTTTTATTTCTGACTATCAGCACCTTCGCGCAGAATGTACCTCCATTTGCCAACATTACGAGCGTCGAGTATCGCGGTACAGGCTGCGATGCCGAATCTGCCCGAGTTGTAATGACTTCTGACCTCAGTTACCTGAGTGTACTTTATGACCGGTTCAGCGTTGAAGTCGGCGCCG
>JANOJH010000661.1:0-4057 GCA_031408135.1 Bdellovibrio sp.
TCACTTCATTTTTTTAACGATTATTTTTCATTGTCCGACCAGGAACGAAGAGTGTTTGACATACGTAATTTAATTCTGCCTCGCTTACTGAAATGGGATGACAGGAACTTAATGGCCTTTGGTGTGGAAGGAAGATATCCATTCCTTGACCATAAAGTGATCGAAGCAGCTTTATCGTTTGATTCTTCTGTGCTGTTTAAAAATGGATGGACAAAGTATCCATTGCGGATGGCGATGAAAGAAAAAATTCCAAGGGAAATATATTTCAGAAAATCCAAATGGGGATTTGAAACCCCTCAGCAAAATTGGCTAAGCAATGCATTGCGTCCTGTATTGAGCGATTGGATTAAATCAGAAAAGCCATTAGACACGGTTCTGGATCGGGAGGCTACGAGTGGCATTGCGGAGCAATTCTGGAAAACAGGTAAGTTGGAAGATGCTCAGTCCTTGCTTCGCTTATTTTTACTGGATCAATGGTTTCACGTTTTTTCAGTCCGCCTTTGAAAGAGAGAATCCAAAAGTGGTTAAGCCGGAAAACATCTTCCAATAGTTTCATTCCTGAAATTGATGGATTTAGGTTTTATGCAATTTTCACAGTATTGCTATATCATATAAATACCCATGTAAGCAGGGTTATTACTTCTAAGGGGGTTTCCATTGAGTTTAATAATTCGTTAGTATTTAAGGTAGCGCACGAAGGTGGGATAGGTGTCAATGTGTTCTTTGCGATCAGTGGTTTTATACTCGCACTTCCATTCGCAAGACAGCGATTGTTTAAAACCGAAACGGTAAGCTTGAAATCATATTACATTCGAAGGCTCACCAGATTGGAACCACCATATGTGATCTCGCTCATTTTGTTATTGGGCGTGCATGTTATTATCCTCCAGGAGAATTTTGGTGTCATTTTTCCAAACTTCTTAGCGAGTTTGTTTTACATTCATAACATTGTCTTTGACCAATGGAGTGCGATCAATCCGGTGGCGTGGAGCCTGGAAGTGGAGGTACAGTTCTATGTGTTGGCGCCAGTGCTGGCAATGTTGTTTAGTATTCGAAATTCAACTGTGAGGAGAATTGTACTGCTGTTATTAATTGTGGGAAGTATGCTTCATTACAATCTCAACTATGACATGATTCAAGCCCTTCATTTGCGGAAATCCATTCTGATGCATTTGCATCAGTTTTTAATCGGGTTTCTGTTCGCTGATTTTTTTCTGACCGATTGGAAGGAATTGCTCAAAATCAAATCGTACACATTTGATGCAGTTGGGATCGCGGCTTTGATTCTACTTTTGATTTTTAATGACCCGTTTACTTTTCATCACGACTTGATTTTTGCAGTCTGTTTATTTCTTTCCTTTTTAAGCCTCTTCAAAGGTAAACTCGTCAATGCTTTCTTTACCAACACATGGATTGTAATCATCGGTGGAATGTGTTACTCGATCTATCTATTGCACTATGCGATGATTGCATTTTTAGCAGAGCAGTCGATGATATTATTTTTACCGGACTGGGGATATGCCGCGAATTTTATAATTCAACTATTGATTATTATTCCACTTGTCCTGATGGTAAGCGCTGTTTACTTTGCGATGATTGAACGCCCCTGCATGGATAAGGACTGGCCGACTAAACTAAAATCACAGTTGATTGTATTTTTACATCTTAAACCAAGATAAGATTCATTATTTTGTTTTTTGATTCGGATGAGATGCTTGCGCAATTAATGGATAATTGGTTTGAGATTTGATTATTACTAATTTTGAATCCACTCATAAGTAAATACTATGGAGACAATCATAAAGGTTAGCCCGTCTGAGTTGGACTTTATACTTTTGGATAAAATCCGTCTTTTTATTGGTAACAAGCATAATATAGATGTCACTATTTCTCTGAAGGAAATGCCTGCCGGCCGGACAGGCGGGGACGAGGCTTATCTGGAATCCCTCAATCAATCGATTAAACAAGCTGAAGATGGGCGCAACCTGGTCAGTTTCACCATGGAAGATTTTATTGCCTATACGCCTAAGCGTGGTGCATGAAACAAATTGCTTTTACTTCTGAAGCATTTAAGGAATACAACGATTGGGCCGATAGCCCAGAAATAATTGAGAAAATAAGGCTATTAATTCGCGATATCGATCGGGATGCTTTTCGCGGCCTCGGCAAACCAGAGCCATTGAGGGGAAACTGGAAAGGCTATTGGAGCAGAAGAATAAATCACGAACACCGACTGGTCTATAAAGTCTCAGAATCACAAATTGTTATCGTCAAATGTAAGGACCATTATTGACGCTTGATTTTTTAATGCGAATCCTCTACTTCTATCAATATTTTTCTACTTCCGAAGGTGCCTGGGGAACACGCGTGTACGAGTTCGCAAAAAACTGGGTGAAGGAAGGGCATGAAGTAACAGTGGTAACTTCAGTGTACTCAAAGTCAGACCTGAAATCCAATAAACTCGTTTCCCTCCAGACCGTTGAAGGTATTCAGGTTCGTGTTATAAATGTCCTGATTGATAACAAGCAATCCTCTATAAAGCGCATTGTAACATTCATTCAATATGCAATCATCTCATCCTGGTACGCAATCACTTTACAGGCCGATATAGTCATTGCCTCTTCCGGCCCGATTACAGTGGGCATTCCTGGTTTATTAGCGCGATGGCTAAGAGGAAGAAAGCTGATCTTTGAAGCCCGCGATCTTTGGCCGGAAGGCGCGGTGAAGATGGGCTTGTTGAAAAATACTGCGTTGATAAGACTAGCCTATTGGTTTGAAAAAGTTTGTTATAGAAATTCCTCAGTTGTAATCGGCCTTTCACCCGGGATACAAAAAGATATCCAAAGCCGTTTTCCAACCTGTAGAACAGAGAGCGTCACAAATGCTGCAAATATTGCATTGTTCTCTGATCGCGTGAAATACAACGGGAAGATTGCTCCAGGGTCGTATGCTCTTTATTTTGGAAATATCGGCCAGGTTAATCATTCAGACTTCTTACTTGATGCCGCTAAAGTTCTTCTAGAGGCAAAAAGATCTGATATTCAGGTTTTGCTGATCGGGGAGGGACAGTTAAAAGATAAACTGAAGATGAGGGTGCAAGAGGAAAAAATTCAAAATGTTATTTTTCTTGACCTAATGCCCAAGACATCCTTGATAGGATATGTTCAAAATGCATTGGCTTCTGTCGTCCCACTAAAGCCGCTTCCGGTTTTTGACACGTCTTCACCAAATAAATTATTTGAATCCATGGCAGCCGGAGTTCCAGTCATTCAAACAACACAAGGTTGGATTAAAGATTTTGTTCAGGAACAGAAAGTTGGGTTCACAATCAATGGGAATGAGCCGCGCGAACTCGCAGAAAAGCTAATCTTTCTCAAAGACAATCCTGAAGCAGCAAACGAAATGGCAAGCCGGGCTCGCCAGGCCGCCATTCAATTTTTTGATAAAGACCAACTGGCGGCCAAAATGCTTGACATCTTAAAAAAAGTACATGGTGAGTGAAACCATCTTGGTAACAGGGGCAACTGGTTTTCTTGGAAAGATCATCTGCCAGGAATTGGTATCGGATTATACTGTTGATACTTTATCCAGGTCTTCTAACAACACATATCGAGTTGATCTGGCAAGAGAGATTCCTATTTTTGAAAAACAGTTCCGTACCATTATACATGCCGCTGGCAAAGCCCATGTGATACCCCAAACGAAGAAGGAAGAGAATGAATTTTATGAAACTAACGTCCTGGGAACACGGCACCTGGTCGATGCACTTGAACGTAGCGGTAGATTACCCTTGGAATTTGTCTTTATATCTTCAGTTGCAGTTTATGGATTGGAAGAAGGGGAGCTGATAACAGAAGACTTTGCGCTGCTGGGTGAAACGCCCTATGCAAAAAGTAAGATTCAGGCTGAAGTGTATCTGTTGGATTGGTGCAAAGCGAATAGTGTCAGGCTCACCATTTTGAGATTACCGTTGTTGGTAGGTCAAAACCCACCAGGTAACTTAGGTGCAATGATTTGGATGATGAATAGAGGCCTTTACCTGGGAATTGGTTCGGGG
>JANOJH010000704.1:0-12016 GCA_031408135.1 Bdellovibrio sp.
CGGTCTCGAGTGTGGCCGGTAGAACAGGTGCTGTGGTTTTAGCGAGCGGTGATATTTCAGGTTTAGGTGGTGCTGCGGGATTAAATGTTGGAACTTCAGCGGGAAGTGTTGCGGCAGGTGATGATTTGCGGATTGTGAATGCGGTACAGACTTCGTCTGCGTTCTCAGGAGACGTGACCGGTACCCTTTCAGCGCTAAGTGTAAATAAGCTGCGTGGAATTAATATCAGCGTAACCGCACCTGCTAATGGCGATGTTTTACAGTTTAATGGAACTCAATACGTTCCAATCGCGATTCCGTCTGCGCCGGTTTCAACGGTAGCAGGCCGTACAGGAGCAATTATTTTATCGAGCAGTGATATTTCCGGTCTTGGAAACTCAGCAGGACTGAATGTGGGAACAACTGCCGTTACCGTCGCCGCGGGAAATGATTCTCGTATTACCGGCGCATTACAGAGTTCGGTGTTTAATGGTTATGTAACTTCAGCAAGCTGTATGACCTCACAGAGCCTGTATTGGAACAGCGTCAGCAGCCAGTTTTTATGTCAGGGTATTGCCTTTCCTGCAGATGCGGTCTCGAGTGTGGCCGGTAGAACCGGTGCGGTGGTTTTATCTAGCAGCGATATTTCGGGCTTGGGTACAGCTGCTGGATTTAATGTTGGAGTTGCGGCTAATAACATAGTGCAGTTAGATGGTACCGCTAGAATACCGGCTTCGACTTTGCCGACTATTGCATTAACCACTTCTAGTGTGTATTCAGGTGATGTATCCGGCACTTCTACAACGATGAGTGTTGATCGACTAAAAGGTATTGCAGTTAGTGCAGCGGCTCCAACCGCAGGTCAGGCCCTTGTTTATAATGGTACGCAATGGATACCGACAACGGGGTTTCCTTCTTTTGCTAGAAAAACTGCAGATGAAACATTTGGGGTTACCGCTTTGGCTAATGTAACAGCCCTTTCATTTAGCGTTGTCGCTGGTGTGACTTATAAATATAAATTTAATATTATGTACACATCGGCCGCAACGGCGACCGGTTTAAGAGTAGGCTTAACCTACCCTGCAGTTACAAGTGCATCAGGCATAGTGAATATTGCTTCTGGAAATGACGGCACTGGTGCCTACTATCAAGGGGTTATTAATGCTACAGGCGACTCGGTTCAGGCTCTCAATACGCCAGCCGCAACACCTTTAGTGATGCTTGCTAATGTTGAGGGGATTATAGTTCCTTCGGCAGCAGGCGCTGTGCAGTTGCAAGCGGCTACAGAAATTGCCGCTTCAAATATTGTGATATTAGCCGGATCTTTCGTTGAAGTTGTCGTAATTCCTTAAAATAAGAGCCGCCATGTGGTGGCTCTTTGTCATAAGCAGTATTTATGTCGAAAATTAGTTTCATTTCTAACTGGCGTTATCTGCTTAAAAAATAGAATAAAACCCATTTAATTTTGTTAATGAAGCAGAATAAGTGTCTTTTTGGCTATAAAAAACTTGGCAACAGCCTTGCTATATCCCCTAACGTGCCTTCAATTTTGAAAGCAAAATAAAAAGAACCAAAAAAACCATAACAGGGGAAAAAGAACATGAAAGCATTATTAACAGTAGCAGTTTTAGCATTAGGATTATCAGCACAGGCACAAATCAGATTAGGTGTTCCAGCTTACGGCGGTACAGGTTGTCCGGCCGGATCAGCATCCGTATCATTAACTGATGATCAATCAATTCTGTCAGTATTATTCGACAACTTCGTAGCTCAGGCGCCAACTGCGATGAATGCAAACTTTGATCGTAAGTCTTGTAACTTACGTATTCCGGTAAGTGTCGGACCTGGTTACCAAGTGGCGTTGATCGCATTTGATTACCGAGGTTTTGCGGCAATTCCATCAGGCGGTCGCGGTAGCTTTGAAGCCCGTTACGCTTATGTTGGTCAGGCTCGCCCGGCTATCTTCAGAAAGAATTTTCGCACTGGAACTGCTGATAACTACAGCTTAAAGAACGAGTTGATTTCAACTTCTATTGACTGGACTCCTTGCTCTACCGGCCGTGATTTAATGATGACTGTTGACGCCAACATCCTGGCAGTAACAAATTCAATGAGCCAAGCTACGAATGTAAGTATTGACTCCGTAGACGTATCAGCTGGTTTATTATACGCAATCCAGTTACGACGTTGCCGATAATTTAATTAGTTAAATTGTTTGTAAAAAAAGAGATGGTTCATGCCATCTCTTTTTTTTTGAGTTTCAGGCGGGCCCACAGAATTTCAAGCGCCATATAAATAACCATGCTCACTGTCAGACCGATTCCCTTTAGAAAAACCCAAGCTTCTGTTGTCCAGCTAAGCGCCGCCCACGTGGCCAAAAGCGCATGCGCAAGCATAAAAAAACTGAGTCGTAATGTCATACCGCTGAGTTGGGCTTTAACAAAATCGGGAGCTTCGGGATTTTGTTTTTCGATCATGAGTTTTAAAAATGGCTTCTTCATAAACCAGGAGCCAAGTAAAAAAACAAAGAACCCGAATTCAAGAATTGCCGGCTGCAGTTTAAACCAGATGCCTTCATTAAAAACCAACGAGATGCCGCCTAGGCCCAGAATTAATCCGTTTCCAATCCACGTTATCGTACTGACTTTTTTTACCGTAACGTATTCGTAAATGATTTCACCTAGGCCGAAGAACATGCCGGCAATAAGGCCTGCGACAATGCCATAGCTATGTTCGATAACCGTAAAAGCAATAATCGGTAAAAGCCCGCCAAAAAAGAGTGCGGCCGCTTTTTTCTTTTTATCGGATGAAGTCAATTGCACGACCGGTATGAGGTACAAGGATGCGGTCATCCTGCATCACAACATCACCAAGCAAAATCGTATGGGTGGGCCAGCCGGTCACTTTCATGCCATCAAACGGGGTGTAGCCGCACTTTGAGGCGATCCACTTGTTGGTAATAATATTTTCTTTTTTTAAATCAACTACGGTAAAATCCGCATCATAGCCGATTTCGATGCGGCCTTTATTTTTAACATTGAAAATCCGACGGGGATTTTCGGTAATGAGTTCAGTGAGTTTTTCGATGGAGAGCCTTTTGTTATTAACGTGATTGAGCATAATCGGAATCAGCGTCTGGACGCCCGGAAAACCCGATGGCGATTGCGGATAAGGCAGATTTTTTTCTTCGCGGGTATGGGGTGCGTGATCAGAGCCGATAATATCTACCGTGCCATTCAGCACCGCCTGCCATAATTTTTCGAAATGACGTTTATCGCGGATAGGCGGATTTTGTTGCACAAGTGTACCCAGTCTTTCGTAACATTCAGGAGCTGAAAGCGTTAAAAACTGCGGCAAAATTTCAACTGTGGCAATGTCTTTATTCAAGGCAAGAAATTCCATCTCTTCAGAAGAGGAAACATGCAGAATATGAACCGGACGATTATATTTTTTTGCCAGACCTATGGATTTCTTTGTGGAAATCATGGCGCTTTCTTCATCGCGCCAGATAGGGTGTGCGCGCGGGTGACCGGCCTCTACCGCCAGATGTTTTCTGGCTTTCAGGCGTGCTTCATCTTCAGAGTGGATCGTAAGGCGGTACTTGCCATTTTGCATGACTTTTTCAAAAACAATATCATCATCTACCAGCAGCGAACCGAATGAGGCTCCCAAAAAAACTTTAATTCCGGGGCAATGGGCGGCACTCTCAAGTGCCGGCAGATTTGCGGTATTCTCATGAGAAGCGCCGGCAAAGAATGCGTAATGGCAGTTGGCGCGATTCTTTGCGAGACTCAATTTTTCATTAAAGGCTTCCGCCGTGGAGGTTGACGGATTTGTATTCGGCATTTCAAAAACGCTGGTAATTCCGCCAAGTAGTGCGGCCTGAGTTCCGGTATCGAGATCTTCTTTGTGAGTTAAGCCCGGCTCGCGAAAATGCACCTGTGAATCGATGGCTCCGGGCAGAACAGTCAGACCCTTTAAATTTAATATTTTATCAGCGGTAAAATTGAGAGTGCTGGAGATGTCAGAGATCTTACCGTTCTGGACCGCGATGTCGACCAGTGCGCGCTTAACGCGAGCTGAAGTCTGATCGTAAATAAGGGCATCGCAATGTTTGAGCAATAAATTGACGTGTTTCATAAGCTTAATTTAAAACAGGTCTCGATATAAGTCTAGATAAGTCTGGATTCCAGCAGGGCCAATACTTGCCACAGCTCGTAAGAAAAAGCGATAATATGAGAGATGAATAATTTTATCAACTGGGTTGCCGTTAACAATACGCTTATGATCAGAATCGGGTTTACGGCCATTCTTGCCTTGTTGGTTATTTACGTGTTCCGGCTTTTTTTTCTGCCAAAAGTAAATCTGGTTAATGAGCTGGTTGATTCTGAAAATCAAAACCCTGTAAAGTCGGGCGGCCAGCTTGATGAAGACGAACTTGAAAAACGAAAAATAGTAGAACAGAAGCAGGCCGAGTATTATACCAATGAAATTGAAAAATCGTTGATTGAAGTTGCAAAGCTAAAAGACCAGTTGATCGACACCAATACACTTGTTACCGACCTGAAAGAAAAAAATCTTGAGCTTATAAACCAAACCAGAAATGCCGTGGTCGAAGCGCCGTCGGCAGGCGAAGCCGGAGATCCGGAAGTGGTAGTCGAATTAAAAAGCAAGGTTGAAAATCTTGAGGCGCGACTTTCTGAATATGAAATTATTGCCGAAGACATTTCTGAAATCGGACAACTCAGAAAAGAAATAGCCGAACTTAGAAGGCAAGCTGAAAATGCACCGACTGTTGCAGTAAATATTCCGGAGATTGAGCCCACGCCAGAGGCAGCGCCAATTCCTGAACCAATTCCCGAACCAGCTCCTGAACCAGCTCCCGAACCGGAAATCAATGTCGAAGCCGCAGCAGTCGAGAAGCTGGATGAAGCACAAATCGCAGATCTGATTCTGGCAATGGAGACAACGGCTTCTGATGCGCCGGCAACTCAGGAAAATGTCGTTGAAGAAATACAAATTAATGAGGCAACAACAGCACCTCCGGTCAGACTTGTGGGCGACAAAGAAGTTTCGGCAAGTGAACGTGATATGCTCGATCACTTTGAAGAGATCTCAAAAAAGAAGGGGTCATAATGCGCATTCTGTTTTTATGCTTGATTTTTGCCGTGCAGGCTCATTCGGCAGTAGAAGACTTTTCCGCCCATCTGAATTCGGCAGCCAACAGCAAACTCAGTATGAGCCAGCGCTGGGTGGCACTGATCAAAGCGGCGAAAGTGGCAACCGCAGACGAATTAACCCAAATTAAGAAATTTTCTGAAAGTAAAGAATGGTTTATGCGGAATGCGGCGCTGGTGGCGCTGAATAAAGTTGATAAGAGTGCCGCGATGACCGAAGCGAAACGTCTGATCTACGATAGATCGCTTGTAGTAAGATCTGCGGCCGTGGAAATAATTTCGTCGAATTTGAGTGAAGAAAACAAAAATATTTTATCCGTGGAAATGAGCAAGGCCTACAACTTTCATAAAACCAGCAGTTTATGGATCCGCAAACAAATTGTTGAAAAGCTCTCGATTGCCGCAAGTCTAGCCGACCGTGACTTTTTTGTACGGGGACTATTTGATTCCGACAAAGAAATCGCAAAGATGTCGGCAAAAATGCTGTCTAAAATTACCGGGCAGCCGGTTGAAGGCGCAGGCTACGTTGAAAAATGGCAGGCCAAAGTAAAGCAGAATAACTGGCTCTGATTATTGCGAAGCGGATGAAGCTTTTTTCAACGCCTGAGCAATAACTATTTCACGTTCGATCCGGTAAAATATAGTCTGTTCTTCGAGGCCATCCGACTGCAGCGTCTGTGTTTCTGAAATAAAATCTTTGAATACTTCAATTTTCTTTTCAATTGTTACGCGGGTGGAGTCGCGGCCATTAGTATTCCCTTTGGCAAAACTGAGGGTTAATTTGTAGCGGGCACTTTTATACTGGGGCCTGGTCTGATCTGGCGGCAGCCAACCATCGACGGCCTTGATAAAATCAGTTTCGATAACGCCGTAATCCTGATTTTCGTTTGCGATCGTATATTTAATAGCCGAGTGTGCGGCTTTCCAGACAAGATCGTACGAGGCAAAAAATATTTTCTGCCTCGAGGCTTTTTCAATGATTTTATCTACGGTTTCAGGCCGCGGTTCAAAAAGGCTGCAGCTTGAAAGCAAAAGAAAAACAGTTAATTTAGAAATCAGTCGAAGCATGAGTAATGTGTGTGGCGTTCTCAATCAGGCTGTTATCCAATCGGGTTACTTTTGCTGAAGTTGAACCGATGTAATTCACTTCTACACGTTTGCGTGCAGTTGAATTGTCCAGCGGCCATTTCGGCAGACTGATTTGTTGAGTCCAGCCCAATCCAATGATATCCCATTTGCGGTTAGGAATCAAAATCGTCTTTCCGCCGTCCTGAGTTTCAACCAGATCCGAGATTGCAGCCGAAACCGCGATTCCGTTGATGCCGGCAGTTGTTGGTGCGGCAGGCAGTGTAATGACGTAATTTCCAGTAGCTGCAATTGTAGGGTTTGCGATCAGCGGCAGCATGCGCTGCGCGCTGCCATTTGTATACGGCAGTAACGAGGCACTCATTCGGTCAGCACCCGGTGCCTGCGATATAAAAAATTCAGATTGTTTCTTCAAAAAACTGACAATAAAAGCCGGTTTACCCACCAGGGATTGAAGTTTAGTGGCTTGGCCGTTCGTTGTGCGTTTAATGTCTGTTGGAATCATTGACCCGTTCATCTCGTTGGTTGCCAGAACCAGCATTAATTCATCAGCAGCCGTGTTCGCCGAATTTACCGCCAATGTATTTTTGAATTCCATATCAGTTCCCGGTATATCCAGAGTGGTCGTAGCTCCGGTTAATACAGTTTCGCGAGTACTTCCGCCGAGAATTGAAAAATAATTAATCAACTCATCAAAACGCTTGCCGTTACGGAGTTCGCCGACAACGGTTTTGAAAACAAAACGGCCCCGGATTGCAACAAACTTTTTTGCGCCGAGGTTCGGTACTTTCAATCTGTATATCGGCTTATCAAGAGTTACATTTATGAAATAGCTTTCGTTTTGTTTCGGTAAAGAAACGTTGCTGGGAATATCACTTGTCTGGCCGGCCGCGGTCAGCGTGTCGTTGTAAGGGCTGATGACCTGTCCGATGTCGAAATTCAGCATATCGGCTTTTGAAACTGCCGGCATTACCAATGCAAAATCCACAAGCTTGTCGCCGTTAACAACAGGCATCTGAGTGACTTGTCCGCGAACTTCAGGTCGCTGAGCAAGAAAAGCGTTACTCATTTTAAGAGTGAGGTCGCCGGGTGCAACGTTCAAAAGTGTCTGACGGATATATCCGGTAGCATCGACCGTCACAGAGGCAGGACCGTTCCATTCGGTCGGGATTAGTGCGCGTCCTGTGCTATCAGTTTTGAAAAAATTGTTTCTGAACGGCGAACCCTGAGCATCACCGATTAAGATCTGCGCGCCCTGGACAGGCTCTCCGAATTGATTGATTACTTTGATCTGGGCTTCTGCAAGTGTGAGTTTTTCAGTCCATAAAAAACGTGCAATTGAAGCTTCTTCGGGCGTATCAGTTTTAGTTTTATCGCAACCCGTAAAAGTTAAACCGCAAGCCAGCAGTGCCAGCACCGAAAAGTTAGCCAATTTCATAAATCCTCCGTGAATAATATGTTGTCTAATTGCAACGGCATTCAGGACTTAGGTCATCTGTTTACGCATCGAATTAACAGGATTTAATTTACCTCAAAAGGTATTCGGCATCGTCAAACTGAACAGGGCGGTTTTGGAAACTGCGACCGTCTCGATTTTCATCGGTGAGGCCGAACTTCAGGACTTTGTTTTCGAGTTTGAGTAGCTGATAAAAAATTTGGCCGTGCGCAAGCTGGATGAATCCGTCGCAGTTCTTACCGGTAACTTCGGTTTCAGACCGAACCTGCCACTCCGAAAAACCGCAGTAATTGATCATCCGCAACGCCGAAGCCACTTCTTCAGAAAAAGCCGTGTACGTTACCTTTTTGGTTTTGAGATTCAAATTTTCATTCTGAATTTGGTCGATTTCAAAATACTGGTTGTAAATTAAATAGGGCACTTGGCAATCTTCGTCTTCGAAGGCCGTGATTTTTAAAACGAAATCGATTTTTTGAATTTCAATTTCAAATTTCAGGTAATCATCGCCGATCACGCGGCAATTTTGCGCATAGGTTCCCGACGCCAGAACGCTTTGGGCCAGCAAAAAAATAAAAAAGAAGTATTTCAAAGCGGGCCACCGTTCTTCTGAGTGAGCTCTTCCCATCGTGCAAATAATTTTTCAACTTTACTTTCAGCCGCTGATATTTCTTTTGAAAGTTCCGAAAGTTTTGCGTAATTCGTCTGGGTTTCGGGCAAGCTCAACTCTTTTTGCAGTGACTTCAGCAGGGCTTCTTCATCTGCAATTACAGATTCGATTCTTTCAAATTCTAATTTTTCTTTGTAGCCGAGCCCGGATCTGACCGGAGCGGCTTTCAGCGCTTTGGTTTCAGAGTTTTTCAGCGCTTTTTTATTCTGCTTGAACCAGTCTTCCCACTGATTGGTGTCGGCGAAAGTCAGGATTGTATTCGTCAGCAGATCAAACGACCAGATCACATCACAGTTCTGATCCATGAAATAGCGGTCATGGCTGACAAGAATTACAGCGCCTTTGAATTCACTCAGACAATCGCTCAAAGCTTCGAGAGTTTCAACGTCAAGATCGTTCGTGGGCTCATCCATAATCAGAACATGAGCCTGCTTGAGCATCAGCTTTGCAAGAATTAACCGGCTGAGTTCGCCGCCCGAAAGCTGCGAGGCCGGCATGTCCATCTGCTGGGATTTAAAATAGAAGCGGCTCAGATAAGATCTTGCAAACACCGGCTGATCCTGAAAGTGTACATAGTCACCTTCAGGACATATAACCCGCAGCACACTTTTTGTGAGATCAAGCTGGTCTTTCCCTTGTTCGAAGTACGAAATTTCAATGTCGTCATTTACAAAAACCAGTCCTGAATCAACAGGGATCCGACCGATTAGACTTTTCAACAATGTGGATTTGCCGCTGCCGTTCGGACCAATCAGGCCATAACGATGGCGCGGCCGGATCATGGCATTAAAATCCTTAAAGAGAGTTCTTCCACTGTAAGACTTACTAATTTTAGTGGCTTCAATTAATTTTTTCGGCGACTTGGAATTGCCTCCGAAATCAAGATTCAGGTCCCGTTTGGCGTTTTTATTTTCGAGGTCTTTAACTTCATCGATGATGTCATAAGCGCGGTCGATGCGGGCCTTTTGCTTGGTCAAACGGGCCTGCGGTCCGCGGGCCAGCCATTCTTTTTCGCGGGTCATAGTGTTGCGGCGTTTCTCTTCAAGGCGCTTCTGGCCATCGAAGAGCATCATTTTACTTTCTAGATGATCGGTGTAAGGACCGTTGGTGCGCAGAATTCCATTTGGCAGTTGCGGATCAAGATCAAAAATCACCTGGCAGGTGTTCTGCAGAAATTTTCGGTCATGAGTAACGATGAGGAGCGCAATTTCTGTGGTTTTCTGCAGAAATTCCTCAAGCCAGACAATGCTTTCAAGATCCAGGTGATTTGTCGGCTCGTCCAGCAATAATAAATTCGGCTTTTTCATTAATTCGCGGGCAAGCGCCACTTTTTTTTGCCAGCCACCTGAAAGTTCGCCAACTTTTTTGTCGGTTCCTTCGGGAAAACGGTCAAGTTCCATTTTTGAAATAAGCTCGAAGGCAAGCTGCATGTTATCGGCATCGTAAATGTCGTCGGTTACATTCATCAGCGAATCATAAATAGTTTCATTCTGATCGAGCACCGGCTTTTGTTTCAAGTAGCCGAGAGTCAGATTATTTGCGTATGAGATCTGGCCTTTGTCGGACGCCTGTTCTTTTGCGATCAGACTCAGTAATGTGGATTTTCCGGCGCCGTTCGGGCCGATCAGTCCGATATGTTCTGAATTATCAATTGCGAACGAGATATTCTGAAACAGGGTTTTAGAGGCAAATGATTTTGAAAGCTGATAGGCTGAAATTAAAGTGGCCATTTATTTTTTTATTATTTCTTGATTTTAAGTTCGTTTTTTTTAGCTTTACAGGCGTCAACATCGCTTTGATTGACGCTGACGCCTTCAACCTTCTGGCCATTTAAAATAGGTTGAATGCAATCTTTAGAGAGACTTTTTTTATCGGCAACGGAAGTTTTATTGTAGCCGGCGATTTTACAAGCATCCATTATTTTAATGCAGGGACTGTCGCGCTGTTCAGACGGCTCTGCGGCCGAACTAAACTGGGAAGCTAAAATGACAAATGTTGTTAAAAAAGCATATTTCATCCGCCTCATTGGGCACGCTCTCGAAGAAATTGTCAAGGGGATCAGTCGCCGCGCGAAATCTGAACGCGGTTGAATAGAATGCTTTGAGGCTTTTTGTCCTTATCGAGGCTTACGTAAAAGGCAATCCCGGTTTCGCCTATAGGTTTGTATTGAATAAAGAGTTCGCATTTGGCGCTCAGGGCGCGCTCGGTCAACTGCTTGCAATCGGCCGAAAAGCTTTTAATCGGACCGTTGTAATCTTCGGGATCGTCTCCCATAAATAGAAATATATGCGAGGCTAAATAATCACCGAGCTCATCTAAAATCGGTTTAAGTTTTTCGCCGGGATTTATATCGCCTCCAATTTTAAGGGTATCGACATTCTTAACCAGCAGTTCAAAGGCCTGCGTGGTGAAATCCTGTTGTTTAGTATCGGTTTCACTTGTGGCAATCGATGCGGATCCGATAACTGTAATCAAAATTGAAAGCAGCAGTTTTTTTATTTGTACTCCTGTAATTATACCAAAGTAAAAGCAGAATGCCTATCTTAAAAGTACCTTTAATGTGTTAAAGCTTCATGTTATCCTCAAAAAGAGGTTTGGCGATGAAATATCGAAAGATGAAATTTAACAAAATTTTAAAGGAACTAGACACAGAAGAAAAGGCGCGATCTTGGATTTGGTTAGCCAAATTTGACGGAAAAGAATTTATCTGCACAAAGTGTAAAAACGAAAGCTATTACCAACACAAGAAATATCCTGAAGTCCGTGATTGTAAAAAATGTCGATTTGAAGTCAGACTTCGAGCGAATACGATTTTTCAAAATTCAAAAACACCGCTGCTTGTCTGGTTAAAGATTCTGTGTTTCATGACTCAGGGTAAACGAGGAGTCTCTGCTCTTGAAATTCAGTCAGAACTAGAAATGGCATCTTACGGGACAGCATGGCGAATACTTCATAAAATTCGAGAGGCACTACGGCAGCGCGATGATTTATATAAACTCAGTAACGTTATAGAGCTAGATGGCGCTGTTTTTGGTAAAAAACACACTGGAAATCAGGCTCAGGTGCTGGTGGCTATCGAGTCAAAAGACTGGGTCGATAAAAATGGCAAACAGAAATCCCGAGCTGGATTTGCAAAAGTTTTCGTCGCCGATGAAACAAAAAAAGAGGCTCAAGAATTTGTCGATAAAAATATTAAAAAGGGATCAATGGTTAATACGGATGGCCGTCCAAGTTTTCGAGATTTGAAAAACATTGATTTGGATTACCAGATTGTCGGCAGTGATCAGGAAGTCATTGATCGCTGGTTGCCGTGGGTCCATAAATTTATTTCGAATGCAAAAGGCTGGGTAATTGGAACTCATCATGGTGTTGATGCCAGATACCTGGCACCATATTTAGCTGAATATACCTTCAGATTTAACCGAAGACATGACCCAGACTCGTTGTTCTTCAGGGCTCTCGGCGCGTGCGTAAATGCGAAACCTAAGACATCAAAGGTACTTTTAAGATAGGCATTTCGAAAGAGGTCCTTTTTTTTGCGCTGAAGCCGTTTAAAATGTGCTTTTTTGAGATTTTCACCGAAAGTCCTGATAATTGTTAAGGCCTTGCAAAAGTGCTCAATTAATTCAGATTTAAGTCGATAACTAATAA
>JANOJH010000722.1:0-6838 GCA_031408135.1 Bdellovibrio sp.
CTCCTCAATGACGCCGCCGCCACCTGCAGAGGCAGTTACAAATCCGAAAGAAAACTTGATTGTTTATGATTTGAAGTTGCAACAGCTGGTAGACCGTGAGTTGACCAAAGAAGTTACCGGAAAACTGACCACTGCCAAAGACGGCCAGGTTTTAAATGTGGATATGGCTTTCAGGCCGGTGAGTTTTCAGGAAGCGTTTAATGTCGATATTAATAAGAAGAAATATCTGATGAAACATTCGCCGGTTATTTCGTATATATTGCATTATTCGCTTATTCATACCGACACATCAACTATTGTCGGTAAGGTTCAAGGCCGAATTTTTGAAAAGATCGAAGGCCAGAAGTCCGATATTATCGCAATCGAGATCGGGAACGACAAATACAATTTCGTACTCGATTGCGGACTTCAGCGAACAATAAATCCGGAAAATGCGGCGCAAGTTGCCGAGTTTGAAAACCAATGGACCGAGGTGAATTGCCACGCTCCGAAAAACGACGAAGAACGGGCGGTCTGCAGATGAATAATTTTCTCAAATACCTTCTAATGGCAGGATTTGCATTTTCAGGTTTGCCTGCTCTCGCAGCGGTACTGGAAGCCAAGCCGGTCAGCGAGCTGATACGCTTAATTGAAAGTTCGAAATTCAGTCACAAGGAAGATGGTCTGATCTTTGGCTTTTTTTCGATCCAGAGTTGCCTTTACGTTTCAGACAATGTGGTCATTCTCAAAAATTATTGTGTGCCTGCAAGAGAGTATCCGGCAAAGGGGTACACGATTATTTCAGCGGAGTTCGGAATTATTGATCTGTATCAGGAAGAATTGGTAGCAGGCCTTAAGCGCGATGTTCAGATAACTGCTTTTCCCGACATTCTTAAAGAGTATCTCGGTACGCCATTGGCGGAATCAAAAATTCAAGGATTAAATGAAATTATTGAAAAGCTTTATTATCAAAACGAAGCCGCTTGCTGGTCGACCAATGCCAGTTACAGTACCGGCTTGCCGGTCGTTGCGTGCTCGGCTGAAAATATCGTGAATTTCGATGCGTGGGCTGCAGAAACGCAGTCACTGACAGGAGATCTTCCGGCATGGAAAAAACTCATGGAAACTATCGAGATGTCCCTGAATCAGTAAGGGGTGAATGCCATACGCAAATGAAATTTTTCTGAGTATTTTATTAATTCAGAGCAGCTTCCAATATAAATTCAGTTCCGCTGCCCTTTATTCGCAGGAGTTTATCCGTCGTCTGAAAGTAGGCTTCCCCCTCGGAATTCAACTTAAAAAGGCCTGTTAAAGCTGCTGCCTGTTCGCCGGTGAGTCTAAAACTCATGGTTTTCATCGGACCCGAAATTTTCACATTTTGCGACTTATTGAGAATGATCTGGCACTGGTTTTTATATTCACCGCAGATCAGATTAAAGTCGCGGTCGGCGGTCGTAATACTTTTGCCCCGGCCGAGCATAGTGTCCTGTTCTGGTACATTCATAATCAGAAAAAGGTCAGACGAATCCGAATCGGAATTACCCAATGAATCGGTTGGGGTAAGAATTGCCATCGCATTTCGGTCACCCAGAAAGAACTGCAAACGTGTGGCAGAAAAACTAACTAGTGAAAACAATAGCGTCGAAATACAGATAAAAAATTTCACGGAGCCTCCGTTTTTAGTAAGGCTCAAGTCTTTCACGGGTGGAACCTATCAGGCAATAAATAAGAAGGGTACAAATGGGCAGTGGTGCGGTAATTGTACTCAGTCGTTTGAAAATTTCGCTCTCAAATACATTTAGGCGCAATTCCTCCGTGCAGACCCGTGGCAAGGCATTTGCTTTTAGCAGGTCAGGAAACCAATACAATTCAAAAAACCATAACGAAAGGAAATTTATGTACACAACACCATTGTCAAAACCGGAAAACAAACTGGACGGCGCCGCGCGATCAATCAGCAACGCGGCAGATACCGTTTCAGAACGTTTAGAGAAATTCTCTCATGAGGCAGGAAAGCGTATGGGCAATATCAGTTCAAAAGTATCCGACGGTGCTACTGAATACGTAGATACAGGTCGCGAATACATTAAAGAAAACCCGCTTCAGTCAGCGGCAATTGCAGCTGCGGCAGGTGTCGCGGTCGGTTACTTTTTAACGTTAATTTCCCGTCGCAGATAATTGCGCTTTGATTAGGCTCTGGTTATCGCCAGAGTCTTTTTAAATTGGAGACCCCTAATGTCTATCATTAAATATTTGCTGCCCGTAGTTTCAAATTTCCTATCAGCCCGAACCCATAGTTCTAAAATCAATAGTCAATCCTCGATGATCAAGGTCGCATCCGAAACTGTAAGAAAAGAAATCTCAAAACTCATTTTGAAAATTGTGTTCGGATTAGTCGCCACTGGCGTTCTGATTTATTCGCTTATCGTGCTGGGTCAGCATTTGCAGTTTTATCTTTTACTTTATGATAATGGCACAGCACTATCGATTTTTTTCTTTTCTGTTGTGTCAGTTGTCTGCGTTTTCCTGCTTTTCAAATTATTTCATAAGACAGAAGCCGACGAAGATCCCATTTCCAAACTATTTTCTGGCGACGAGGCCAAATTTCGTCTGGGAAAAATCTACGAACAATTTATGACCGGCATGGCCGAAGGAATTCGCGAGAAGCCGGTTCCTGCAGAGCCGAAATCCAGGGCCGGTATCGACGATTTCGATGATGTCGAATATCCACACAAGACTCATTGAGCGCTGTGAGAGGAAGTTATGGTGCCAGATATTGATTTCGAATTGACCAAGCCGGTACCCGTAGCGCGTGAATCCAAAGACAACGCGGCAGCCGAAGTGCGGGATCTTAAACAAATTCTGGCTGTCGAAAGTGCAGCTGTTGAAACTTACAAGAAATTGCTGCGAAAATTTCCGGACTTCAAGGGTCTGCATGATCTCAAAGATATATTACAAGGCCATAAAAAGGCAGTTGAATTCTGGAAGACGCAGCTTCGTTCAAAAGACATTCATGTTAAAGATATTGCCGGAGCGTGGAGTAATGTTGATTCGACCTTTTCGGCCAATGAAACGTTGGGCAGCCATAGTCTGACATTGCAGGAATTAAAACTGGGCGAAGAGCAAGAGCTCGCAAAATATGAAGAGTTGGTCCTTAACAACAAGGTCAATTTTCAATCGATTTCATTTATCAAAAATATTTGTCTCGATCAGCAGCGGAAACATCTTGCAATGCTTGACGGCCTTATGGAGCTGGTCTGAGTATAATTTAGCGAGGACACAATGAAATCAGCCAACAACAAAGTTTATGTTCTGGGAAGCGCCAGGGTTCCGTTTGCAAAAAGTCAGACGAGTTATAACGATATTTCCCGTCATGATCTGATGCTTGCCTCTGTCAGTGCGTTAGTTGAACGCTATAAATTGCAAGGTCGTCTGATCGACGATGTCGCGTTGGGTGCGGTCATGAACAGCTCAACCGATTTCAATCTGGCGCGAGAAGTTGTACTTTCTACTTCGCTCGATCCTAACACACCGGCCTATAATGTTCAGCGCGCCTGTGGAACCGGCCTTGAAGCAGCCTGGCAACTGGCAATGAAGGCACACACGGGCGCGATCGATATCGGAATTGCCGGTGGCGTGGATACTAACAGCGATATTCCGATTGAAGTTTCGAGTAAATTGCAGAAGGCTCTGCTGAATCTCAACAAAGCCAAAACACTCAGCGACCGGTTGAAAATTATCAGCGACCTGGATTTCAGAGATTTGAAACCGAAAACACCGGTCATCGATGAGCCCCGTACACGTCTTTCAATGGGAGCCCACTGCGAACTCATGGTTAAAGAATGGAAAATTTCTAGAGACGCGCAAGATGAACTTGCACTTGCCAGCCATTTGAACGCAACAAAAGCCTATGAAGGCGGTTTTTTTGAGGATCTCGTAACGCCTTTTATGAATTTAAAAAAAGACGCAACCGTCCGCGGCGATACGACAATGGAAAAACTCGCAAAACTGAAGCCCGTATTCGACAAAGTTAACGGCACTCTCACGGCAGGTAACAGTTCACCCTTAACGGATGGTTCGGCCTGCGTTCTGGTGGGTAATGCTGAAGGGGCACAACAAGTTGATGCAAAAATGCTTGCCGAAATTATTGACGTACAGGTAGCTGCGGTTGATTTTGTTCGGGGCGCGGGATTACTGATGGCACCCACTAAAGCTGTTGCGCAATTACTTACGAGAAATAAACTTTCATTCAACGATTTTGATTTTTTCGAAATTCATGAAGCCTTTGCCGGGCAGGTGCTATGTAATCTGAAAGCGTGGGAAACAACTGAGTACTGCCGCGACGTGCTCGGCCTGCAATCGGCACTTGGCCCGATCGCCCGCCAACGTCTGAATGTGGTGGGGAGCAGCGTTTCGGTGGGGCATCCGTTTGCGGCTACCGGCGCGCGAATTCTGGGAACTCTGGCAAAATTACTTTCTCAGAATGCAGGCAAAAGACGCGGACTGATTTCGATTTGTACTGCGGGTGGAATGGGTATTGCGGCTATTCTTGAATCGGTTTGAGTGGTGCCCGGGACTGGACTTGAACCAGCACATCCTTTCGGAAACAGGCTTCTGAGACCTGCGTGTCTACCAATTTCACCACCTGGGCAGATAGTTACAATTACCTTAACGTTGTATGATATTTGCCCTAGTAAAGTCACCTATCATTTGATATGAAATCCAGACCCAGCGAAGTTTTATTTTTTGCCCACTGCTTGTGCATTTTGGGAGAAGGCGAATTCAATCATGTTCATCAAACTCTGCGTACTTTTTTTGGTTTTGGGTTTCGGATTATCATGTCAGAAAGATCCCAGCCTTGAACTTAAGCTAAAGACGCAATCTGAAGGCACTGAAAAACAGAGACCTACCGGAACCTGCCAATTATTTTTTAAGGTTGAAAGACTTTGTGCCGAACTAATCTGGGAAACTGTACCCGATCTCGCGAAGCCGGCTTCGTTTATTTTAAAATATTTTATTCAGGAAACCCCGTCAAAATTTACCGAGCCCCAAAAACAACCCGCTTTTAAGTTGGTTTTAGTGGGCGGTGAGCCGCAGACTCACGTCATTAAAGTTGAAAAGATCGCGGATGGAGAATACCGAGCATCAAACTTGGTTTTTGATCGCAAAGGCAGTTGGGAAATTCATCTGCAGTTACAAGATAAAAACGAAGTTATAGACAGCATTGTAAAGAAAATCAAAATCTAAAAAGCAGAAAATTTTCAGGTTTGAATAGGCAATTTTCGGCAACGACTGTAAATGAAAATGTAGCGCCAGAATTTTTATAGCGAAACTGAATTTAAAGTGTATCATTTTAAGACATTGGCATTGATTGCATATAAATCATCTTAGGGAGATCTTTATATGCAAATCAGTCCTATTCTATTGGTTTCGGTTTTAGCTTTTTCAGCTCTAACTCAGGCAAACTGCCTGAATACCGAAAACAAAACAGCCGAGTTTTTGAGCCAGAACCGTCAGGAATGTCTTAAAAAATCCCGTTTTTTGTTATCACCGCCAAGCGCAGCCAGCGAAAACTTTCAAGCTTTACTGGTCAATCCTCAAAGTAAAAAAGAGGGTTTGGTAAATGGTTCGGTGGTTTACTGTCGTTATGTCTATCAGAAACAGAATGGCGCATCGGCTAAATTCAGATGTGCGCGAACCAACGAAAAAAATCAATTACTTGATTCAAGGGGCCGTCTCGTGGCTGATGCTGTGGGGCTAGTTTCCGAGGGTGAAGAAGTTTATCTGACAAACCAGAACAATGAAAAAATAACCGAAGATGGAAAAAACGGTAAAGTAAAACCGCTTAAAGCTCATATCATGAAAGTTCGTTATCAAACCGGCGACAAACGCAATGTTGAAAATTACACAAGTGCAGCGGCCTCCCGTATTTTCTGGGCATTGGGGCTTCCGGCGCATTTAAATTATATGACCGAAAAAATTGTCTGCTTTGGCTGTGGCCAACAGCCATTCAAGGGCCAGCAGGCCGAAATTAAAGATGTCGTTACCGAATTCATTGATGCAGGTATTGAAGTGAAATTTGATGGTGAGCGGCTTTACGACCCGACTCAACAACCTAGGAAGTGGTCTGAGCTTCTGAAAATGCAACGTCACAGTGCTGATGACATCAAAGTTGAAATCGACGTTCTAGCGCTGGCCTCACAATTTATTGGTGCGATCGGCACTTCCGATATGCAAAACGCCATTGTGTGCACAAAATTCAACAAAGAAAATCCGGCGATCTGCGAACAGAGTTTCGCAATGGCCCACGATCTCGGCGCGGCTTTCGGCACTCGCATCAAAATGCTTTTTGGTGGCGATGCACCACGCGGCGACATCTCCGCGTATACAAACGCCAGCATCTTTAATGAAAACACCTGCACCTTCGTATATTCAGATGGTGGCAGACAATTGCCCGAAAAAATTTCAAACAATGCGCAGATTGAATTTCTTAAGCGCGCCGAAATTCTTACCCGCGAAAACTTATTGGTAATATTTGCTGCGAGTCACATTGGCCGCCTGCATAATCTTAAACAGCGAACTGCAAACGCTGGTATTGAAGGCCGCTGGGCCGATGCTGTTCTGAGCCGAATTAAAGAAATTCAGAACGCGCCCTGCAGGTAAATCGTTGCTTTGACCCTATTTCGTGATTAAAATGAGCCGGCTATGAAACCCGAAGACGGCAAGCGCATTTGCGAAGTTTTCCCAGCGGAGTGATTTGCCCATGAAAGCTTTCTGGTGGTTTAAAAAAAATTCGATCGCTGGAATGGGCCGTCCCGGCTTAAATGCGGTACACTGGTTCGATCTTCCGTTCGACGAG
>JANOJH010000713.1:0-1533 GCA_031408135.1 Bdellovibrio sp.
TTTCCAAAATTTCCTGAAAATCTTTCCAATTTACTCTGCCGTTCTGGCTCCGATTTGACAGAGAATGCTTCCACTCACGCCTTGTCAGTTCCCAGAAGTCCTTCAACCTTCTCACATTTCCCGCAATGCCATAATAGTTAAAGTGCCCCCGCAAAATCGCGTTGATCACTTTTGCTTGCTCTGCTATCGAATGGTGCTTCATTCGGAGAATCTTTTCTTTCATCGCAGCTCGCGCCCGATTAAATCGTTTTCCATCCGTCTGAAATACCGTTTTACTTCCCGCCTGACTCCGTTTCTTAGATCGGTATATCGTGAACCCAAGAAACTTCATCTGTCGTCGTTCATGGGTGCTGGAGTTATTCCGAACACTCAAGTTCGTCTTATGAGTCTTCTCGTCTGCAACACTGAGCCCGAACTGCGCAAGCCGTGCTTTCAACAGGGGAACCATTTTTTCTGCGCCGTCGGCCGTCTTGAAGAACAAACAAAAATCATCGGCGTAACGAATTAAATCCGCTTTGCCTCCGAATTTTGGTTTAATCTTCTTCTCGAACCATAAATCCAGCACATAATGAAGATACACATTTGCAAGAAGTGGTGAGATCGAGCCCCCTTGCGGAGTTCCCTTCTCATTTTCTTGCCACTTGCCATCCTCCATGACTCCCGCCTTCAGCCATGCCTGAATCAATTTCAACAACGGAATGCGCATGAAAAAACACAAAAAAAAGGATCTGGAGAAAATCACCATGGACCGAAAAATCGTTGAAGGGCTTCGTGATGGCCGCTCGCTCACATCACTGACAAAATCGACCGGCAAAGGAAAAGGCTACGTTATCAACGGCTAAGAAGCATTAAAGCTGTTTTCTCATATTTTGTGTTGATATTACTGAACCCATAATAGCTATTTCGACAGATTTCGACAAGGGCTAATATTTTTTGCAGACATCTCCACCGGTAAACTTACAGCTCAAGTGGCCGCGCTGAGATTTTACCTTCACCTGCCTGAACGCCTGACTCTTTGCCCTCAAGGTTGCTTCTGATAGTAGCAACCCCCTGTGGCTCATAAACATAAACATCAAGATCAGAAATGGCTCCCAGGTATTTTACGATGAGTGGCTGTACTTCTGACCACTCAAGCCCACCTAATCCACAGCCAAGAGCTGGCATCGCTATAGATTGGAGACCCATTTGCTCGTAGTTTTCAGTTAAATATTTTAGCCCATCTTCGATATCTTGAAGCAGAGAACCATCTTTCCAATGTCGCTTGGTCGGAAAGTTAAGAACCTGAACGGAGTCATCTTCCCACAGGTACGGCTGCCCTGCTTTGACTTGGCCCTGATCACATTTTATTTTGTAATCGTTGAACATTTGCGGATAGCGACTCTTAAATTCAAGAGCAATACCTTTACCCATAACGCCAACGCAGTTCACAGTGTTCGTAAGAACCTGTGCCGGGGAACTAAAAATATCGCCTCTTACGAACGTAACCATTTAGTTATCCTTCTTTCATGCTGGGTTGTGAAGAGCCCACAAAGT
>JANOJH010000841.1:0-4294 GCA_031408135.1 Bdellovibrio sp.
CAGACACTTTGCGCACAACAAAGAATCTTACGGAATTCGGATTCGACAGCACTGAGCTGTATCTGGACCAGATCATGAAAGATTCTCCTGCCGCAGCCGCCGGCCTGAAAAAATTTGATAAAATAATTTCGATTAATTCTAAACCAATTGCAAAATGGGAAGATATTTCTGAATCGGTAAAATCATTCGATGGCAAAGAGCCAATGGCGTTTCTTGTCAGTCGCGATGGCGCTCAGGTTACGAAGATGATCACGCCGAAAGTTACTGAACTGACTACAGCTTTCGGTGGCCTCGACAAACGCTTCACAATAGGGATCACTCCTTACTTAATTTTTTCAGAACCCGAATCTGTAGTTGTGAAGTCTGACTCAATCGTGCACTCCGTTTCAAAAGGCACCGCGCGTACTATAGATATTTCTGTTATGACGGTTATGTCCTTCGTAAAATTGTTTCAGGGGCAAGTTTCCGTTAAAAATGTCGGGGGAATGGTTTCAATCGGCAAGGCCGCTAAAGATTCTTTCGAAATGGGCACTCAGGCCTTTTTGATGACAATGGGTATTCTTTCCGTGAGTTTATTCATTCTTAACTTGTTACCTATTCCGGTTTTAGATGGCGGACATCTGGTTTTTTACACGATCGAACTCATTAAAGGGTCGCCACTAAGCCTCAAAAAAATGGAAATCGCGCAGCAGGTCGGCTTTGTGCTTCTTATGGCACTGATGATTCTGGCGCAATTTAACGATATCGTCCGCTTCCTATTTAAGTCATGATCATACTCGCGTGCGAAACCAGCACGCTTCTCGGAAGCGTTGCCCTTCTTGAAGATAATAAAATTTTAGCATTTGAAGATTCGCTCAGGCAGGGTTCACACTCTGATGTCCTGAATGTTTTTATCGAAAATGTCCTGGCTAAATCCGGTAAAAAACTTTCGGATGTGGGCCTTTTTGCAAGCGGCATTGGCCCCGGCAGTTTTACCGGAATCCGAATTAGCCTTAATGCAATTAAAACTCTTGCGTATTGTTTTGATCGATCAGTCGTTGGAATTAATTCACTGAAAACTCTGGCCGCACAAGCTGCTTATTCACCGGCTTTCAATGGTTTTAAAAATCTGCCGGTTATAGCGATGATCAATGCCTATAAAAATATGGTGTATATCGCCACCTACCGCGTGCAAAATAATGTCTTAATCGAGATCAAAGCCCCAGAAGTTGTGAGAGTTCAAAATCTCGATAGTTATTTTTCAGAAAAGGCCGTTGTCTGTGGAGATGGCTATTTGACTTATGAAAAATATTTTTCAGCGACTGTTCGAAGCCAAATTGTTCGCATCGAAGACGTAACGGACGAACCACACGCAAAATCGACAGGTTTACTGGCATTTCAAAACTTAGAATTGCAGCACCCATGGAACCAACTTGTTCCACTATATCTTCGCGCCTCAGAAGCAGAGGAAAATTTGCAGGGTATTAAATATCAGCCTCTTTAATAAGCATTTTGCAAATTTTAAGTTGATTCTATTATCAATTGCCTTAACATTAATTAAATGAACACAGAAAATAGACACAATTATTATGAAATTTTAGAAATTACAGAAAACGCAACACAGCAAGAAATTCATGCCGCTTATGCTAAGGCGAAAGAAACCTATTCTGCTGAAAATAAAGCATTAAATTCTATTTTCAGCCCGGTTGAAGCCACCGAACTTCGAACTCTGATTGAAGAGGCCTTTGAAGTTTTAAGCAACAATACCTATCGAAACATTTACGAAAAGCGACTGCTGGCAAATACTTTCCTTGAAAGTGATATGACCGCCGAAGCCATCAAAAGTGCCAGTGCTGATTTGTTTGAACGCGTAACTCCGCCTCAGATTAAAACCGAACCTGAATTAGCTCCTGTTGTAGATCAATCCCTCGAAGATGAATGGGCCGCAAAAAAAGAATGGACAGGTCAAGACATTAAAAAAGTCCGTGAATACCGCAAACTTTCTTTTGATGAACTGACCGATATTACAAAAATTAATCCCTGGTACATTGCTGCGCTTGAAGACATGGATCCTGCTAATTTGCCGGTTGAAGTATTTGTTCGTGGTTACGTTTTGCAGGTTTCGAAAGCTCTGGGTCTGAAAGAGAGAGTTGTTACCGATTCCTACATGCGCCTGTTCAGAAAAATGATTGAAAACTAAAAATAAATTATCTTTATCGATTCTAGAAGAAGACAGCGGTTTAAGAATAGACAAGTTTTTAGCCTCACTCGAAGAAATATCCTCCCGCAACTATGCAAAAAATCTAATTGATAGAAATCTTGTCCTCGTTGATGGCAAGTGCATTAAAGCCTCACACAAGATGGCAGCAGGCCAAACGGTGGAAATAGTGCTGCCGGAAATTACCGAAACCGCACTTCTGCCTTTTGATTTCAAACTTGATATCCGCTTTGAAGACTCTGACATTTTGGTTGTTAACAAGCCGAGCGGAATGGTCGTTCACCCAGCCGCGGGCCACCAACAAGACACTCTCGTTAACGCGCTGATCGCGCACACCCGCGAACTCTCGATGAAGAACGAGTTAAGACCCGGTATTGTTCATCGGATTGACAAAGAAACCAGCGGGTTACTAGTTGTGGCCAAAAACGACCGCGCCCATGAAAATCTCTCGCAGCAATTTAAAAATAAAACCAGCCATCGGATATATTACGCCCTGCTCGATGGACAATTGCCGAAAACATCGGGCATTTTTAAATCATTTCTGGCCAGACACCCCGTTGATCGTAAACGGTTTGCCTCATTGAAAGAAAATAACAGAATAATTACCGATGAAAATACCGAAGTGCCAGTCGGTAAATGGGCCGTCACCCATTTTTCGAAAATCGCTCAACATATGAATATGAGCTACCTTCGGATTCAACTCGAGACCGGAAGAACCCACCAGATCCGCGTTCACATGAGTGAAGCCGGGCATCCGCTCGTGGGCGACACTCTTTACGGCTACTCTCAGAAAAAGAAAAAGGAACTCGATGTAAATCGATTTTTTCTTCACGCTGCCGAACTTGGTTTTGTTCACCCAAAAACAAATGCAGAAATGCTATTTAAAGTCGGCTGGCCGGAAGCCGACAACCTTAAACTGCAGGGTTTCGGATTCGATCATGATAAGTTATCAAAATGAAGTTCTGGTGTTTTTTGGAGACGCTCGCAATACGCTTGAATCAATTCAGGCAGCTTATCCCAACCTTCGGTTAAAAAAAATTCGCCAAACTCATTCGGATCTGGTTGTTGAAGCTTCAGACTCGGTCATCGAGGCCGATGCCCACTATACCTCCGAAAAAAATTCAGCACTGCTGATTGCAACCGCCGATTGTATGCCGATTATGATTTATTGTAGTCAAACCCGTCGTGTAGCCGCTATTCACGCGGGCTGGCGCGGGATTGCAAACAGAATTACCGAGAAAACCCTGGAAAAACTGATCGCGACCGGCAGCTCAAAAAAAGAATTTCAGATCTGGGTGGGCGCGCACATTTTACAAAATAGTTTTGAGATAGATGAAGAGGCTTATGAACTGCTCTCGAACGCGCAATCAGGTCTTGCTGAAAATGAATTCGTGTACAAGAAAAATTCTAAATTTCATGTTGCTCTTAAGAAGATTCTTGAGTCGCAGATAGGGCGTGTAGCGCCAGGTACCGCAAAGCTTTTATTTTTAGATATTGATACTAAAACAAACTCTGATTACTATTCTTATCGTCGCGACCAAAAGACTAAAGAAAGAAATCTGAGTTTTATATGTTTATTAAACTAGGCCTGCTAAAGACCAATCGCAATTACAGGTATCTTTATCTTGCCCAGTTCATTTCTTATATCGGTAGCATGATGACCTACGTTGCGATCCCTTACCAGATTTACGAACTGACTAAATCTTCTTTCTGGGTTGGGATTCTGGGGTCTATACAGTTGGTACCGTTGCTTGTGTTCGGCTTAATGGGCGGCGTAACTGCCGACTCGATGAATCGCAAAAAAATTATTATTGTTGCCGAAATTTTTCTGGCGCTGGCGTCTCTTGGACTATTTGTAAATAGCTATTCAGCTGCGCCTGCTGTGGTTTTCATATTTATTATAGCTGCTTGCATGAGCGCGTTGGTCGGTTTTCACAGGCCGGCAATGGAAGCAATTACACCGCAAATTGTGGCCAAAGAAGATCTTACGCAGATCGCCGCTTTAAATTCTTTTAAGTCGGGCTTCTGCGCGATCATTGGTCCCGCAATCAGCGGGTTGGTCATCGCCCGCTTCGGCTTAAAGGTGATTTATTTTTT
>JANOJH010000843.1:0-1250 GCA_031408135.1 Bdellovibrio sp.
AGTAAAGGCTTCAGCTAATGCTTTCATGGTGGCCACCTCCAAAGATGCGGAGGAAGACACTCCTTTTCCTAAAGGCACATTTGACTCAATAAAAAAATCTCCTCCCTTGAAATCAATTCGTTTCTCTTTCTGAAGAACGAGTGCGCAGCCTAACACATAGGCTATCCATTCAATGCCGGCACTATTTTTAAATTTATATTTAGCGAAAGCATAATCTACTTTGCTATCCTTAAGAAATATTCTGTAGTCAACGATGGCAGAAAGGTTTTCGCCAGATTCGGTTACGCTTTTAAATGAGCACATAAAATCATTTCGTAAGCTCAAACGCACGGTCGTCTTCTCGCGAATTGACATTTGCATAACTAACGAACCTGAGTAATCGGCAATGCCACCCATCACATCGAGGCGACCCTGGGCAGAAGCTTCAAAAAAGGAATTGGATTGCAAAGGGAGAAAAATTTATTGTTCGTGTTTATAGTCAGCCACGTTAATGGCTCGCAGTTCAGCTGCTTTCTCTTCTGGCATAGTATCGGCCATAAAATTTCCTGCACCAATCTCTGGGCCTGCCAGATATTTAATCAATCCAGGCTGCCGAAAAGGTGGTTGCAGCCACACGTGCATACGGAAGTTTTTGTAATCTTCACCATCTACAGGCGCTTGCATAATGGACATTACGTAAGGAAAATTCATTTCAAAATTCATATCAAGCCTGCGCACTACTTGATGAAAAACAGAAACCAAGTCGTGCAACTCCTCTTCACCTAAACTAATCAAAGTCGAATGTTGCTTCTTTGGAAAGATCATCACCTCATATGCATATCGGGCAAAGAATGGAATGAAGGCGATTGCATTTTTATTTTCAGCCAGAATACGAGAACCATCTTTCAGCTCACTATTTATAATCTCTTCAAAAATATTTTTACCACTTCTCTGCTGATGCTCCCTCGCTACTCTTAATTGTTGTTCTACAAATTTCAAAGAAAAATCCACCGCATAAATCTGGCAATGAGGATGTGGATTACTGACACCAACGGCCTCGCCTTTATTTTCAAAAATCAGAACAGATTTAATTGCAGGATCTTTTTCAAAACCAATCATCTCTTTTTGAAAGGCTCCAAAAACCGGGATGATCTTATCCAGTTTCATCTGCGAAAGTGTAACATGATGGCGGGGATCATAACACACCACTTTGGCTACACCAGTTGCCTTCTCTTTTTTGTAAAAATTTAATGATTGTACATCGGGCGCCC
>JANOJH010000846.1:0-1413 GCA_031408135.1 Bdellovibrio sp.
CTTTGCGGAGATTAATGCCTTTAAAAAATCTGTTGACTACTTTTTGTTTGACACGAAGACAGAAAGTTATGGGGGTTCTGGAAAAGCCTTTGATTGGAGTTTATTGAATCAATACAATCAGGAAATTCCTTTTTTCTTAAGCGGTGGATTATCAGCCTCTACTATTAAAGACGTAACAGGACTACAAGGAATGAATCTTCATGCTCTTGACATCAATAGCGGGGTAGAGGTTTCCCCCGGGCTTAAAAGAATTGAACTGATAAATGAACTGAAGCTTATTGTTAATTCTATATTCTCAAATCAAAAATCCTAATTCTAAAATCCGTCATGAAATACACAGTAAACGATAAAGGATATTATGGCAAATTTGGTGGCGCTTATATCCCCGAAATGTTATATCCCAATGTGGAAGAACTCCGTGAAAATTATTTGAAAATTATTTACGAGGCAGGGTTTCAAAAAGAGTTTCAACAACTACTCAAGGATTATGTGGGTCGTCCGACACCACTCTATTTTGCAACACGACTTTCTGAGCGATACAAAGCAAAAATTTATTTAAAGCGTGAAGACTTATGTCATACAGGTGCCCACAAGATTAATAATACAATCGGCCAGATTTTATTGGCGAAGCGATTAGGCAAGCAAAAAATAATTGCAGAGACAGGAGCAGGACAACATGGAGTAGCCACCGCCACTGTGTGCGCCCTCATGGGAATGGAGTGCATCGTGTACATGGGCAAGGTTGACATGGAGAGGCAACGACCCAATGTAGAAAGGATGCGTATACTGGGAACAAAAGTTGTTCCGGCCCTTAGCGGCAGCATGACTTTAAAAGATGCTACCAATGAAGCCATGCGCCATTGGATAAACCATCCTGTCGATACTCATTATATTATTGGTTCGGTGGTGGGGCCTCATCCGTATCCCGACATGGTCACGAGATTTCAATCCGTTATCAGTGAGGAGATCAGACATCAACTTCAGTCTGAAATTGGAAACCCCCTTCCTGATTATGTGATTGCCTGCGTAGGAGGTGGTAGCAATGCAGCCGGGGCGTTCTATCATTTTCTGGACGATGAACATGTTAACCTCATTGGAGTTGAAGCAGCAGGAAAGGGAATTGATTCCGGTGAGTCTGCGGCAACCACTGTTTTAGGCAAGCCAGGTGTACTTCACGGAAGTAAAACACTGTTGATGCAAACGGAAGATGGTCAAGTCATTGAACCCTATTCAATTTCAGCGGGACTTGATTATCCTGGGATTGGGCCGATTCATGCCCATCTGTTTGATGTGGGCCGAGTGCAGTTTACGAGTGTGACGGACGATGAGGCCATGGAAATGGGGATTGAGTTGAGCAGAACAGAAGGTATTATTCCTGCTATTGAAACTGCTCACGCACTTGCTGTATTGAAG
>JANOJH010000869.1:0-21411 GCA_031408135.1 Bdellovibrio sp.
GATTGTTGGTGGCGAGGACCATAAAACCGGGCAGGAGGATGTGCCTTCGCACCGGTTTTCAAAGCTTGAATCCTGGACCCGCGAGCGCTTTCCGATGGCGACAGAAATACTTTATAAATGGTCGGGGCAGGTGATGGAGCCGATTGACGGGATGGCTTTTCTCGGACGCAATCCGCTGGATGCCAAAAATGTTTATGTGATAACCGGCGATTCTGGTAACGGGATGACCCACTGTACGATCGGCGCGATGTTGATTACAGATCAGATTATGGGGCGTACAAATCCGTGGGAAAAACTGTATGATCCGTCGCGGATTTCTCTGAAAGCTGCGCGCGAATTCATCCGTGAAAATGCCAACGTGGCGACACAGTATGCGGATTGGTTTTCTGCAAAGAAAAAACCGGGGTTCCCTGATCTGGCACCGAATTCAGGAAGTGTTTATCGTGAAGGGGTCAAAATGATTGCGGCCTATAAAGACGAGGTCGGGAATATTGAGTTTTTATCGGCGGCCTGTACTCATCTGGGAGGTGTAGTAATGTGGAATGACGTTGAAAAATCCTGGGATTGTCCGTGTCACGGAGCGCGTTACGATAAGCACGGAAAGGTGATCGAGGGCCCGGCAATCAAGGATTTAAAACCGCTGACAGAGCTTAACCGCGAGCTGTCAGCGCAGAAAACCCGGCTGCTGCCGGACTCTCCGCTTACGGAGCATCAGATGTGAAATAGCTTTTATTTGCGAAGAGCAATTGCGAATAATGCTGCAGTTTCGACTCGTCAGAATTAATCGCATCAACAAAGCTTTTGGCATTTGCAAACTGACTGAAAAAATAAAATTCCACTTCATCAAGCTGGCGCCACCTGGTTTGGGTTTCTTCGCGGTAAAAAAGATAGTATTGCGGTTGCAGTTCGGGAATTTCCGGAATTGCGCCGGCCTTAACCGCATCAATTACCGGATGAACCTCGCATCCGGCCTTAAATAGCAAAACGGTCGAGCTTAAGCCGATTTTGCGACTATGCCAGTCGGCTTCGGTAAATTCTTTTACATTCAGTAAAGGGCGCGAATCCGCAAAAGCAACCGAGCAAACTCCGCTGAGGTTTTCAAAAGCCGCAACATCTGAAATTATCTGTTTATTAACGCCTAGGTCAAAACTGAAATCATACTCCGCAATAAATCGCGCAAGATTATTACCGACAAAATCAATCGAATCATAAGTTGAAGGATACTTCGTTAGATAGAGCATCAACACGTCGGGAAAAAGTTCATCCAGCAGAACTTTCAGTACCGGAAAGTCTTTACCCAATACTTCGATAAGGCGGGAATAATAAGCGGAACTGTAAACATTCATTCCGACAACGGCCGGAGTGGGGCAATCCAACTTTAAAATTTCTGCAGTTTGGACGTCAGCTTCAGAAATAAAGTCGTTCTTTTTCAACAAACCCCAGAACTTCTGATGAGTGTCTGAATCCAGTCGTGCAAAGGCCAACGGTTTCGTGGTTTCAGAATCGGGCAAACTGAGGAGGTCTGAAGAATTCCAGAGCGAATCAATTTTGCGCCTTTGTTCAAGCAGGTAACTCAAAGGTGGAATTTTATCGTCCCACTCAATCATGGGGTTTGCATGGGGCCAGAGTTTTTTTGCATAGGGAAGGAGGTCGAGCACCTCTTGGCTGATGTCGGCATCATGGGTGTCTATGCGCACCTTTTCATTTACCGTGTGGCCGGCCAGATGAATTTGTCTGACATCGCAATTTTTCAGCTGTTCAAGGTAAGCCAAGCTGTTGTAACCGAGGTTGTGATGATTCACGACAAGATTGTTGAGATCGAGCAGCAGTCCACAGCCGGATTTTTTACAGAGCTCGCTGATAAATTGCTGTTCAGAATATTGGTTGGCGGCAAAATCAACGTAGGCCGAAGGATTTTCCAGATAAATTTTACGACCGAGAATTTCCTGCACTTGTTGCACCTTGGAGGTAATTCGCTGAAGCGATTCTTCGGTAAATGCCACCGGCAACAGATCATGCGAGTTTTCTGCACCCAGGTAAGTCCAACAAAGGTGATCGGATATCCACAGGGGTTCAAATTCAAAGATCAGTTTTTTCAATTGCAGCAGGTAGTCTTTGCGCGGGGGCTCAAGCGAACCGATCGAAAGACTGACGCCGTGAAACACCAGTGGATAAATATCGCGGATTTTGCGTAAAAACTGTCGTGGGTGACCATCGAAAAAAAGATAATTTTCAGTTATGACTTCAAACCACGGAACCTGAAGTTCATGGGGTTTGCTTGAGAGGACTTCCTCATGGAAAGAGTGACGTAAGCCGAGGCCGACTTGAGTGTTCATGAATCGATTTCCTTTGAACGGAGAAGCTGTTAACTTCCCCATTCAACATCGGGAACGTATAAGAAGCTACTATTTTTTAGCAGTTGTCCATTTACCGTGCTGAGAATTGTTTTCATAGCCTTGAATTTTCGCACTTATTCGGCAAAAAACAAGCGGATAAATTCTGAGAAGTTTTCAACCCAGTGGCTTTCTGAATTAAGACCCGGCACTAAAACAAGTTTAACCGCAAAACGCGCTTGCAGGGACTTCTCCAGATCGCCGATTTCCTGCAGTGTTTCAAGTCCATCCACCACGAAACTCGGCGAAATCAAAAGTAGATTTTTCTTTCCGCACTGAGCCAATGCTTCGCAGGTTTGGTCGAGATAGGGCCCGATCCATTTCGTCAGGCCAACACGCGATTGAAAGCATGTAACATAATTTTTGGGTTCGAGTTTCAGTTTGGCAGCCAGCTTTTCTGTGGTGTTCAGGCATTGCTGCTGGTAATTGTCGGCAGTAGAACTGCGCGCCACATGCGACTGCGGCAGCCCATGATAGCTGAAAACAACGTGGTCGAAACTTTGATAGGCGGGCTGTGCCGCAACAATATTCCGGTAGAAACTCTCAATAAAAAAATCCATCTGATAGAACGGTCGTACATATTCAACTTCGGAGGTGAGCTTTGCGGCGGCAAAAAACGATTTGAATTTTTCAATAGAGGCGAGAGTACTGCTTTCAGCGTACTGGGGGTACATCGGGCAAACGGTAATTTTTGAATAATTTCCGGCTTTGATTTCTGCAAAGCCGCTTTCAAAACTTGGTTCAGAGTACATCATCATATTCAAAACGCGGACGTTAAGCGCAGCTTCAAGTGTACGTCTGAAATTCTCGGTAAAGACATGAAATGGCGAGCCCTGCTTTGTCCAGATACTTTGATATTTTTTAAATGTCTTCGGTGCCCGAATGTTGCAGATCACCAGATAAAAAAGTATAAATCGCAAAAAATAGGGAATTTGAATCACATGGGGGTCCATCAAAAAACGCTGCAGGTATTTACGCACTTCCGGCACCGACAGTTCGGTGGGGCTGCCGATATTAATGAGCACCAGAAGATTTTTATTTTTTTCCATGGTTACATATTCTTTCACAGAGTTGTTGATTTTGCAGAAAAATCTGCGTTAAACCGAGCGCGCCCCAGTAATTGCCAGTGGCAAAAATCCCGCATTGCAGGCGGGTGGCAGCAAGCCAGTTCTGCAGATTTTTATCGTACAGTGGATAGGCATTTTTATTAAAACTCACTAATGGTGTTGCGGGCGACTCATATTCACCGAACAGCCGCTGCCGGTCGGTCGCGATTTTTAATGCAACGCTGTTCGGTTCGGTGCATTTCATAATCCATGATTCATTATAGGCGGGGCCGTAAGCCGCAAAGGCCTGGCTGTTGGCAATAACCCCAAGCGACTGAAAACCGGCTTCAGGGTGAAACAACATTCCGAAACCATCGATAGTGTGTTTTGCAGAAGGTAAAAGCAGGTGCGCCTTTGCAAGCGAGATCGTTTTAACCTTGGCTGAAAGGTTTAGCCAAGCGGCAGCAGATAGCTTTTCGAGCCTTAAAAACGTTTCGGGGCTTTCAGAAACGAGCTTCACAAAATCTGAAAACCCGGTTGCAAAAACAATCAGGCTGTTTTTGTGTAGTTCGGTAAGTTGTTCAGCGCCGGGATGCTCATTTATAAAACTGACATTTTTCTGCAGTAGTTCAGTTTTTATTTTTGTCAGAAAATTTGAAAGTCCGCCTTCGGGTACCACTGAACCTTTGATTTTAGCCATGTTTTTCGGATGGCCCTCAGTGAAAAAGCGTTTTGCTACAAGCTCGGCGCTCAGTTCAGAAATCGGGCCGGCGTAAACACCCAGCATGGCGGTCTTTAAAACTTTTTCGGTAAAATCATTTCCGAAATATCTGACCGACCATTCTTCAAGGGATAAGCCGCTCAGAGTTTCGGATTTATTTTTTAAAAACTCGAAGCGTACGGCTTTAAATAGAAATTTAAGGCTGGCCAGTAAGCCGAGCGGCCAGCGCTCGGGTTTTTCAAGGAACAAGTATCTTTTGCGGGCTTTGCGCAGTGCTGGGTGCAACTTCACACCAAGGCGGGTGGTAAAATTTTCAAACTCGTGATGATTCAGCAGCGAAGGCGCCGCATTTTCAAACAGCGTGCCGCTGATTACACTTGAAGTGATTAAACCGCCTGCGGGTTTTTTATCATAGATACTGATTTTGAATTTTCCGGTTTCTGCCAACAGTGCGGCAAGCGTCAGCCCTGAAAAGCCGGCACCTACTATAACAACATTCCTTCGTTGCGGGTTGGTTTCCATCAGATGGAGCTTGAAAATACTTTTTGTTGCGGATTTTTTTCGCGCATCCGTTTATCGAAGAGCACGCAGATGTTTCGGATAAAGGGTTTGCCGCCCTCAGTGACAGTTAGGCGGTTTCCTTCGAGTGTTACGATTTTGTCATTTAGAAGTTCTTTGAGAAATTCGCGCGCCTCTTGAACTTCCGCTGCCTGAAGCTCAATTTGATAGGTCGTAATTAGCTGCAGGATATTTTTACGGCTGTGGGAGTCAGAGGGGGTTAGGAAATGCCCGCGATGGGTAGGAATTACTTCTTTAACGAGACTTTCCTCATAAACCGGAAGTAATTTTTCATTCTGATGAAAGTGGTCATTGCTCTCTGAAATACTGCTGACTCCAAGGCCCAGCAAGAGGTCTGTTTTATGGTCGGTATAACCCATAAAATTGCGGTGCAGTTTTTTATTTTTCTGTGCGCGGCTAAGGCCGTCGTCTTTCAAAGCAAAGTGGTCCATGCCGATTTCAAGGTAACCGAAATCGAGAAGTTTTTTGCGGGCCATTTCGTAAAGTGCGCGCTTATCAACACCGACCGGAAGATCTTCGTCTTTGAAAAGCCGATGCTGTGGCTTGATCCACGGCACAAGCGCAAAACTGTAGAGTGCAATTCGGTCGGGCGCAAGACTGATCGTTAAATCGATCGTCGTTTCAAACGAGGCCAGAGTCTGACCGGCCAGTCCGTAAATGAGATCAAAATTTACGCTGGTGTAGCCAAGCGCGCGGCTTGACTCGACCAGCTCTTTTGTGATTTCAAAAGGCTGAATACGGTTAACAAGCCGCTGCACTTCAGGATTAAAATCCTGAACACCCATGCTAACACGCCTAAAACCAAGTTCAAAAAGCGTTTGCAGTTGCTGCACATTAGTTCTGCGCGGATCCACTTCGATTGAAGCCTCAAACTCACCGTTGGACATTTTAAAATCCTGCAATAATGGCGCTAGCATTAGTTTCAGATTCTCAGCCGCTAAAAAAGTTGGCGTGCCGCCACCCAGATGTAAATGTTTGATCTGGCGTTGCAACAGGGCAGGTACCGCTTTTTTATAAAGCGCCCACTCGCGGTGAATGGCATCTATATAGAAGTGTTCTTTTTTATGATCTTTTGTAATGACCGTGTTACAGCCGCAGAATGTACACAGAGTCTCGCAATACGGAATGTGAATGTACATGGCCCAGGCTGCATCTGCAGCGGCTAGCGTATTTGTGACCGAATCAAGCCACGAGGCTGTACTGATATTATTTTCCCAGTACGGGACCGTCGGATAGCTGGTGTAGCGCGGCACGGGCACATCGTATTTGGCAAGCAGGGCATTGCGACTCATGCAAATTCTTTTCTGACCCATTCAACGAAAAGTCGAACATGGGCTTCGGGGGTTTTCGGCAGTACGCCGTGGCCAAGGCCGCAAACCCAGCGGCTGCGCACTTCGGGTGGCAGGTCTTTAAAAGTTCTGATGTAACTATCAAAATGTTTTTTCAGTTCGCTGGTTTCACTGAACAGCAGAGTCTGGTCGAAATTTCCCTGAATAATTCCCGGGAGCGTTCCATCGGTCAGAATTTCCGACAGATTGTTTCGCTGGTCAAAACCGAAACCGGCCCAGGGCGCGTTTCTGAATTTGGCATCAAGGAAGCCGGGATGAGTGCCCTTAGAGTAATAAACCAGTTTTTCCGGAAATCTTTTAGCCAGTGTCAATAACTTAGGCGCGATAAAATTCTGAAAATAAACGGGCGACACTTCGCCGGCCGCCGTGTCGAAGATCATCACCACTTCGGCACCGCCATCAAGTTGCAACTGAATATTATCGTTCAGAACCGGCGCGAGAATCTGCCAGAATTTTTCGAATAAATCGAGATTATTTTTGGCTTTCAGAAAATGACCAGCGTGCGAACCTTCGGTGGCGTACAGATAAAGTGTCCACATTCCGCCCACAAAACCGATCAGGCTTTTATTTTTCGGCAGAATTTCACGGCACGCTAAGAGCGCTTGTTTCTGGAACATAAGCTTATCAATATAGCCATCGGTGCGCACAGTACTGATATTATCGGAGGTTAACTGGATTTTAAGCTCGGGCCCGCCGTTATCGTAAGAAAGACCCAGCCCCATCGCTTCCAGCGGAAAAAGCAGATCGCTGAATATGATGGCCACGTCAAAATCAAAATCGAGAATGGGTCCAAGAGTTACTTCGGCAGCCAGTTCGGGCTGTTTACACAACTGCATGAAGGTGTATTTTTCTTTAAGCTTTTGATAATGGGTGTGGTAGCGGCCGGCCTGCCGCATAAACCAGATGGGCGGTATACCGCTATTTTTATTTTTTAATGCATTCTGAAATGCCGGATTCATATCGTGTCTTTCTTTTGCAGCCATTGATAGCCGACGCTGCGAACGCTGCGGATGAAAACTTCGTTTTCTGTGCCGAGCAATTTTTTAAGGCGTACGATCGTGTTGTCGATAGTACGGTGATTGATCGATTTATCGGTGCCCCAGATAGAATTCAGAATTTCATCCCGACTAACAACATTGGGGCTTTGTTTAACCAGAAACTGCAGAACTTTGAGATCATTCGCCGCAGGATATTCGATTGAGCCATCCTTTCGTTTCAGACAGAGCTCATTGAAAAAGATGCTGCAGTTTTCAAGCAGCAGTTCATTTTTAAGCTGATGCAACTCGAAGATGTGCTGAATTTTGATAAGCAGTTCTTTAAGATGGAAAGGTTTGGGGATGAATTCATCAGCCCCGATTTCGTAGCCGCGCAGGCGCGAGTTGGCATCGGCCTGAGCTGTCAGAAATATGATAGGTAAAAGCGGTTTTGAAATCTTGATAAATTCGGCAATTTCAAAACCATTCCCATCCGGCAGGCCAACATCAAGTATTATCAGATCGGGCGGGCCTTCGTTTGCCAGCCGCACCAGGGCGCCGGCTTTATCACTGCTTAAGACCACCTGGTAATTTTCGCTTAGTTTTTCGGTGAGAAGTTTTCCGAGCACACGGTCATCTTCGACGATCATGATTTTTTTCATCGGGCCGCCCCGGGAATCGCCGCCCCGGGAATCCTGATCGTTACACTGTACTGCGGAAAAGTTGAAGTAACAATGAACTGGCCGCCCATTTTATGAAGCAACTGTCTGCAGATGTCGTTTCCGATTCCAAAGCCCTTTGCGCCGGTAGCCGCTCCGCCAACGCCATTATCATTGATGCCCAATTCGATAAAATCAGGCAATACGTCGACTGTAATCTTTATTTCGGTTGCGGCCCCGTGCATGACAGAATTGCTGATGATATTGCGTAGGACGCAGAGAAATAGTCGGCGGTCGGCCAGAATGGTGGTGTTCTTAGCCAGCGAGATTTCAATTTCGGAAAAATCACTTTTGATATTCTGAATGACATCGGAAAGCAGTACTTTTTCGGGATAAATCTGATAGTTGTTTTCCTGCGAGATATAAAGCGAATTTTCAAGTTGCAGATCAAGCCTTGAAATATCGCGGATCAGCTGAATCAATTTGTCACTGCCGGCAAATTCCTGCTGGTCCTGCAGCACTTCAGACTGCAGCCGCAGCCGAGTGATTGAAGTTTTTATGTCATGACTGAAATTACTGAAAAACATTTTCAGCTGATTGTGGCGGAGCACATCCCGCTGAATAAAAATCCAGAGCGAGTAGGCCGCCACGAAAATCGCGAATAAAAATGCGCTACCTTCCCACATAATCATACGCTCGTGCTTTAAAGCCGCTTCAGCGCTTTCGGTTGCAGACTTAAAATCCGTTAAGGCATGCACCCACCACCAGATGACCATAGCAGAAGTAAACGTCAGCCAGAGTGTGAGGAAGAATAGTTTAAAATGCGGGCTGGCCCTGATTTTTGCCATCATTTATCTGCTAGCACCGTTTGCAGGACGTGCACCGTTTCGTCGATAATTTCTTTAGAATGTGCCGCCGACATGAATCCGACTTCATAGGCATTCGGTGCCAAATAAAGCCCGCGGTCGAGTGCTTTAAGGAACATCGATTTAAAAAGTACGGCCTGATTCTCGGGAATTTTCGATATGGCCCGGATGGGGCCTGAAGTTTTTTCATGAATCCAGAACAGCGACTGAAAAGAAGTGCAATGTAATCCGGCGGCCTGCTTATTAAAGACAGTGTTCAATTTTTCAGTCAGGTATTGGGTTTTTTCGTTAAGGACAGCATAGTGATTTTCGGCTTTTAGTTTTTTAAGTGTGGTGAGGCCCGCCACCATCCCCACGGGATTGGCACTAAGTGTGCCGGCCTGATAAACCTGGCCGAGTGGGGCAACAAAATTCATGTATTCGGCTTTCCCGCCGTAGCAGCCAACCGGAAAACCGCCCCCGATGATCTTGCCGTAGCAGACTAGATCCGGAACCAGGCCCGCAAGTTCGCTCATGCCGCCGAGGGAAACCCTGAAACCGGAAATCACTTCGTCAAGAATGAGAAGAATATTGTTTTTTCGGCAGAGGGTTTGTAGCCCATTTAAGAATTCGGCACTCTGAATCAGCAGGCCATTATTTGCAGGTAAAGGTTCGATAATCACAGCCGCCAGATTATTTTTTTCGCGTGAAATGACTTCTTCGAGTTGCTGCAGATCATTCAAAACACAAACCAGAGTTTCACTTGCAACCTGCGCGCTGATTCCGGCACTGCTGGTTGAGCTTTCACCCGCAAGACCGCTGCCGGCTTTAACTAATAGCGAATCCACATGGCCGTGATAGCAGCCATCAAATTTGAGAATTTTATTTTTACCGGTTACGGCCCGCGCGATGCGCAGTGCACTCATAACCGCTTCGGTTCCTGAAGACACGAATCTGACTTTTTCGGCAAACGGAATATTTGCAACAATCCACTCGGCCAGTTCAAGCGAATATCTTTCGCAGGCGCCGAAGGTCCATCCTTTGTCGAGCATTCTAAGCACTTCGGCTTTAACGTCAGGGTCCTGATGGCCAAGAATCAGCGGACCGAAACTCAGACAGTAATCGATATAACGTTTTCCGTCGGCACTGAACAGGTATGCGCCTTCGCCTTTTTCAAAAAAAACCGGTGCGCGGCCGAGATTTTTAAAAGAACGAACCGGTGAATGCACGCCGCCCGGAATTACTTTTTTTGCTCTTTCAAAATAGAGGTCAGAAAGTTTGTAAGACAGAACTTCTCCAATCGTTTTCGTTATAATAAAGTGTAACTTTATGCGGGCCAGCTTGTGAACCAATTGTTTTCGAGGTTTGACCCAGACCGCAAGCGTGCTGGATGTCTTTAAGTTCGGGCCAGATCGCGATGGCGCGCAGATACTCAAGGCCGCTTTTCCAGTAAATCATTTTTAGATTTTTCAGATTCAACCCGGTTTTCGGTTCGTAATGCAGCTGATAAGTTGCAACATTTAAAATCCGCTGCCGGCATTCAACCGCAGGGCTGTTTTGATGAGTCAGTTTGTACCAGGAAGAGTCTTGCAGCTTCAGCATTTCGGCGATCCAGCATTGCAGCTCGGGCAATTGAGATTCACCTAGCGAATCTGTAGTGCCATGAACCCAGAGATTCTGTTTTGCCAGCTGCTTCCAGGTTTCAACGCCTGCCGTGATGACGGCACAGTTATTCAACTGGATTGAATGCAGGCTTTCGCGTTTTGTAATCAGCACGGCCTTGCTATCAAATACCGAAACATCCGCGATACTTTTACGCTCAACACTAGACCAAAGTTCGGTTGAAGTCAGTACTTCAGCGGGTGAATATTTTTGCTCGAAAGCGTCAAGCACGGATTTATTATAAATCAGGTCTGCATTTTCCTTTACGCCAGAGGCGAAGAAAACGCGCCTTTTATTGATCTCAAGCACAGATAAACCGATCTTCTGATGGCAGCCGCCGCCGAATTCCGCAAGCCTTGCCCGTTCAAAACTGCAGTTGGCAAAATCCGAGTGGCAGTTGATGGTTTCAAGCATGGCTTTCAGGTCATCACGTGAGCGCAGAATTTCAACCGCCAGTGCGCCCTGTGCAGCCGCGGTAGGGTTTGTTGATAGCGGTAGAATCTGAAAATCGAAATTCTGCAACTGGGTTTTCAACTGACTCTGCAACTGCAGAAAATCCGTCTCAGAGTAAAACGTGGAATTCAGCAGCCGGTCGAGCGCCGCCTTTGCCAATATCAGGCCGTCGACATTTTCATTCTGCAATAATTTGTTGATGCGGGTTTGGATATTTCCGCGAACATCCGTAAACCCGATCTCTGCAGTAAATGGTAAAGACCATTTCAAGGTTTCTTTTACATGATGCACACGGCGCGGTGAACTTGAAAAAATGTTAATTTTGTTTTTTCCGAAACTGGATTTTTTAAACAACAATAAATCTCGCTGGTCGGCGCGGGCAAGAGTAGCGGCAATAAAAGTTTTTTCTTTTTCTTCGGTCGGTAAATCCTTCCACGAGTGAACGATCAGATCTGATCGATTTTCGACGAGGTCCGAGTAAAAGTCTTCGGTGAAGACGCCTTTTTCGGGCATTTTCCACAGGGGATCGGTCAGATTTTTATCGCCGAGAGACTCGCGGAACTGATATTCAATCCGAGCATCCGGAAACGCCGCTAAAACCGCGCGTCCCACTTCATAGGCCTGCCATTTTGCAAGAAAACTTGAGCGCGAAGCAATCCGAATCAGCATAGATCGTCCCAGCCATTAGGACGAAGTAACTTCCGTTCGGCCCACGCGGCTATCTTGCGACCGATAACTTCGCTTAGGGCTGCAATATGCGCCTGCCGTTTAATTTTTTCATTTTTCATAAATTCAGCCAGATGCTGGAAACTGTGATATTTAGTATCAGGCGGGAGCACGGCATTTTCGAGTGCGGCCTCGGTTCGCCAGTCGATGATCTGCTGAAACGAAACTTTATGTAAAAGACCTTTCAGGAAAGAATTGTCGATGGGGGCCGCAATAACAAGACTTGTGTTGCCGCCAGCAACAGTTACTTGCTGTTCAATAGTTGCGATCGAAAGCAACTGTTCACTTGCATTTTTGGGATTACGGCCGAAAAGGGCGGTATTTTTTTCTTTCATCCACGGCAGTAACGACTGCGCCAACTGGCCGTTTCCGATCACACAGACATTTTTCGACTGCTCAGCGATCTTCCGCGTAAGTGAACCGTAACTGCTGCCACCCCAGTGATGAATATGCTTTTCGCGAAGTTCTTTACAGTCCTGCAGGAGATTTTGAAAAACGGCATAGTTATTCAGGTAATAATTTTTGTGGAGCTTTTCGGTTACCTGCAAAAAGGATTTAAATTGACCGAGCACCTGAGTTTCACCGACTACTTCAGACTTCAGCCCGCAGATTACTTCAAGAAGATACCGGTAGGCTTCCGAGTCTTTGAGAACGCTGAGGTTGACATTGTTCCGGCCGGCAAGACTGAGCACGGAATCTGAACTCTGTTCATCAAAGCAAATGATCGTGCGCAAGCAGGTTTTCCAGACAGGGTATTGTCCGAAATCCTTCAGCTCGGTGCGGCTCTGGTCAATGTGCGCAACAAAAAAAGAATTCATCTGCTTCCATTATAGTTTGAGGCTCAGTTTAAAGTGTCATAGAAGTGTCATCAGCTCTGAAGAAAAATGATTTTTCAATTCAAGTTCAGAGGGTTTTGCATTAATATTGGTATATGACAAAAGAAAAAAAATCAGCTACCCAAAATTTAAGCAGGCGTCCACGGCGATTGCGTCGAAATGAGACAATTCGCGCGGCAGTGGCCGAGACTGATTTTACACTCGCACAACTGGTTAAACCGCTTTTTATCCAGAACCAGACAAAGCTAAAAACCGAAATTAAAGCTATGCCTGGGCAGTACCGATTTGCCTTAAAAGAAACCTTGCACGAAATTGAATTTTCAATGAAAAACAATGTCAAAAGTTTTGCGCTATTTCCGGTAATTCCACCGGCAAAAAAAAATGCGATCGGTACTCACGCACTTGAAAAGAATAATCTGGCAGCGGTGGCAATTTCAAAAATAAAAAAAGAATTTCCAGACTGCGTCCTCTACGCCGACATCGCGCTCGATCCTTACACAAGCCACGGCCATGATGGAGTCCTGCAGAACGGTAAAATCCTCAATGATGAAAGTGTCGGGCTTTTGGTGCAGCAAGCCTTGCTGATGGCCGAAGCCGGCGCAGATTTTGTAGCGCCGTCAGATATGATGGACGGCAGAGTCGGCGCGATCAGAAGCGCACTTGATCAGAATAATTTTACCGAAACCGGAATATTGTCTTATACTGCCAAATACGCATCAAATTTTTATGGCCCATTCCGCGATGCACTCAGCAGCGCACCCAAAACCGGCAATAAGAAAACCTATCAGATGGATTACCGAAATAAAAATGAGGCCTTAATAGAGGCTCGCCTCGATTATGAAGAAGGCGCAGATATCCTAATGGTTAAACCGGCCTTGGCTTACTTAGATATTATTCAATTATTAAAACAGAATTTTTCGCTGCCGATTGCGGCGTTTCAGGTCAGCGGCGAATACGCGATGATAAAATTTGCAGCGAAGGCGGGCGTGATCAATGAATCACAGACAATTCTTGAATCGGTCTGCGCGATAAAACGGGCGGGGGCAGATATTATTTTTACGTATTTTACAAATGAACTGATCAAACTTAAGGTTTAATAATCTGAATACTGTTCTCATTTGATCAGCTGTTTTGAAATTTCGAACACCCTGAAAAACAGAACCAATTCGAATGTTACGTAAGAATTCTCTGAATAAGGCGTTTTTTGTGTATGATTTGTAGACGCCGAAGCAAGATAGCTCAACAATGCCGGAGGCTTACTGTTTTCTGAATTAATTTGAGATTGTTTCCAATTTTATCGAGAAGAGAAACCCCTCCGTGCTAGTATTATTTAATGGGGGATACATGGGTATAATTGAGAATATGTTGTATGAAGCCCGACCATTTATTTATGGTTTAATCGGAATTTATTCATTGTTTCATTTTGGAAACAAAACGTTATTTGTTTGCGGCGTCGTTTTGCTTGGTTGTAGCACTTTGGTTTTAAGTATGCGCGTAAATTACCGCGAGCGTATGCAGCAGGCAAAAGCCCATAACAAACCTCCCACTCAGCTTATCGTCAAATAATTAAATTTTATTTAAGTGAAATTTAACATCTTTTTCATTCACGGGTGGGGCGTTTTTCGCACCCATTTAATTTCAGACGCATCTACAACGGGTATATAATTTGCTCCTCTAATAACTAAAACTGTATATGGAAGTACAGAAAAGTAATCAACAACGAAGGAGGAAGTATGAAGATATTATTTATATTAGGCGTAATGGCCTGTTCATTACAGGTATTTGCACAAACCGGAACTTCTGAGGCAACGGGTTATTCCGGACGGATATTGCCAACAGGCTGGACCGGCTATGCCGCAATAAGTTCAGGATACACCGGAAATAATGATCAATTGCCGGTTGAGGGTGTTCCGAGTTCAATCAAACTGCTCGGTTCTTATTACACTCTTAATGACCGGGGCGTTTACGATGTGGGCGTGGGTGCGCATAACCAGACTTTCATTGATGCCGGAGCAATTGACAAAAGTACCAGCACCACTGTGATGGAACTTGCGGCCCGTTATCAGTTTGAAAGTAAGTGGCAGCTCGGAGTGGTTTATAACCAGTTTTTTGATCGCGGCCAAAACTACTTTTCAAATCAAGGTGACGCCATGTTCGGAGGCGTGCAGTTAGTGAAAGAAACCACTATCGGCGACGCAACTAACATGCGCATAGGACTAAGGGCGATGCGGGATATCAATACGGACGATCAAGACATTGATATCGCACAACTCGACCTGGCTTGGGGTTTCGGCCCGCGCAGTCGTTACTAAAGAAATAAATTACCATTAAAAAAAGGGGCGTGCAGGATGCACGCCCCTTTTTTTTGTCTCAAAATGTTACCTTTAGTCCAAAGCCGCTATTGGCCCTTGGTCTTGTTTTTAAATATTTGCTTATTTCACTAAGGAATTCAGCCGTTAAGCAATTAAGGACTTAGGAGTTACCATGTCTTTTGATTATCAACGCAGCGGAAAACACAATTCAGGCGAAAGCTTTTGGACATCCAATTCGGATTTGTTCCTTGGGTTATCGTCAATATTTCTAATACTTTATGTGGTAGCAAGTCTGCGCTCGGGTGCCGAGGGTGTGAACAGTGCGACTGAAAACAAGAAGCTTAAAGTTCAGATTCAGGACCTTGAAAATCAACTTAAAACTTACGAATCCGTTAAAGAACAGTACATGCAGAAGCAGGCTTCTAAAGATGAAAAAGACGAATACGACGAGTTGATGGATAAACTGACACTCCTGAAAGAAGAAGCCAAAAACGAAAAAGAAAATCTGACAAAACAGGCATCAGAAAATGCGCAGAAAGAAAAAGCACTCAACAAGTATCAACAAATGGTCCGCAACATGATCAATTCATCAAATTTCGCGAAAACGAAAGTTGTTAACCGTAATGAAGTGATCGTTGAAAAAGAGCAGGTGATCGACGAAAAGAATGTTGAGATCACGGTTCAGAATAAAAAAATCGTCAATTTAAATCAAGACATCGTCAACAAGCAGAATCTGATCAAGGGTAAAGAAGCGCAGATCGATCAGATCAACGATCAGTTAAGTAATAAAGTAAATGAACTGAAGCGTTCTTTTAAAAATGCAAAAGTAACTCAGAAGGTTTATCAGGCCCGCCTGAAAAGACTTAAAACCGAAGCCGAAGAAAAAGTGGCTTACATCGAAGAGCAGAAACAAAATACTATCGGCGAACTTAGAAATGCCAAGCTGACGCTGAAACAAACTGAAAGCCAGCTGAACAATACCAAAGGGCTACTTTCGCAGTCGCAGGTTGAAGTTGAACAACGAGGCCAGCAGATTTCAAGCCTGAACACAAAACTGGGTGCGGCGCAGGCCGATACCAAAGCCAAAATGGACGCGCTTAACGCCAAATTCCAGAGCGACAAGGCTGCCGAACGAACCGCATTTGAAAATGCCCTTAAAAATCAGAAAAATCTCTCGAACGCAGAAATCGCAAGACGGGAAGCCGCTTTTAAAGCCGATGCCGATGCAAAAACCCGTCAGTTAGCCAATCAGATGGCAGGTCTTGCAGGCCAGCTGAAAAATACCGAAGCTGAACTTGAGCAAAAAGGGCAGGAAATTGCAGGTTTGAATAATAAACTGGGATCAGCGGCGGAAGAAACAAAAGCCAGGATGGATGCGCTGAATGCCAAGTACGCAGCTGAACGGGCCGGCGATCGCGCGGCGTTCGAAGGCGCCCTTAAAAATCAGAAAAATCTCGGTGAAGCTGAAATTGCAAGGCGCGAAGCCGCTTTCAAATCTGAAGGCGATGCCAAAAACCGCAAACTACAGGGCGAACTTGCAGGGCTTGCGGGTCAGTTAAAAAATACCGAAGGCCAATTGGCCGTGGTTAAATCAGAATTGCAGGCGCGAAAAAATATCGCCTCTGAAATCAAACGCGGCTTCGACAAAATCGGAGTCAAGGCCGACATCGATCTTGAAAGCGGCGACGTCTTACTGGACTTCGGTCAATCCTACTTTGAAAGCAACTCGGCGAACTTAACCACAGACATGCGGGCGATTCTGCAAAAAGCCATGCCGGTTTATTCAAAATCATTGTTCGGTAATCAGCAGGTTTCAAGCAAAATTTCGGCGGTAGAAGTAATCGGTTTTGCCTCGCCGACGTATAAGGGCCGCGTGATCGATCCCAAATCGAACAAACCGGACGACCGTGAAGGTCTGAAATACAATATGGATCTGAGTTATAAACGGGCCAAATCCATCTTCAATTACATTCTTGATAACAAAGAAATGAGTTTCGAACACCGTGATGCACTGGTGCCGAACTTAAAGGTATCGGGCCGGATTTTCCTTGACCTTATTAAAACCGATAACCGTAATATTGCATCTATCGAAGCCTATTTTAAAAAGAACGACTGTAAAAAGTCGCAGAGAGTTATTATTAGATTCAGCATGGATAAAAAGAAATAAGGAGCACGTATGAATGAACAGTTACTGCAAAACACGATAAAATACTTCATCAATTATCTGCCATTCGCGATGGGAGTTGTATTTTTGTTCACAGCTTACTTCCGGTGGACGATTTATTACACCGTCAGAAGACATGAGTGGTTTGCGCGGCAATTTGAAAACCGCGTGCACAAATTCATTGAAAGCGAAGCCGCAGACGAAATGAAAGATGTTTCATTTTATTCGTTGTCGAAAAAAATGCTCGAAAAAACCTATTATGAGGTTTTTGCATTCCGCGACCGTAACAAAAACGGCAATGTCGATCATGTCATGGGCATGAATGACCGCGTGTTTTTGGTAAAGCAAGGCTGCGCTTGGCTCGTGAAAGACATATTAAAACAACTGAAGCATCTGAAGTGGTCGAAAGAAACTCCGAAGCTGCAACAGATCACACGCTCAACGCTGCATCATAATCCTTGTTTCAATAAAGTTTTCGGCGTAATTCCGATGAGCGCGCTGAATGACATGATTACCATTCTTCCTGGCCTGTTCGTTGTTGCCGGTATCTTAGGAACCTTCCTCGGTATCAAAGGTGGACTTGTGCAATTGGGCGGTATGGATTTAGGTGATATCGAAGGCAGTAAAACAATTATGGACGCCTTCTTGCATGAAATCGGTTTTGCAATGGCTTCATCTATTACAGGAATCGGTTTTTCACTGAGCCTGCATGTGATCAATACCAGTTTCTCGCCTGAGCGGGTTTATATCTCACTTGTGGATCGTTTTGAAAATTCACTCGATTTACTCTGGTACCGTTCAGACAACAATGTTGTTCCTAAAAACGGCGACAAGTTCAACGAAAATCGCGATCCGGTTGAGGCACTGGCAGAAGAGGCGCTGAATCTGGAGATTGCAAAAGCCAAGAAATCATCAGGAGCGTCGGCAGCTTAAATAAATTCAAAAGACGAAAATGGTTAAATGAGCAGTAAGAAACAGATCATTATTTTAGAGGCAACCCTGCCAAATAAAACTCAGACTTATGAAATAGATAAGTCTGAGTCTATTTTTGGTCGCGGAGGCAAATCTGATATCGTGGTTCGTGATGCGGGCATTTCACGCGAGCATATGAAAATCAAACTTGTTAACGGCGTGCCGCATGTTATGGATCTGGGGTCACTGAACGGCGTCTACATCGATGGTTACAAAATAAATCCTGAAAATTTTATTGCTGTGCAGGAAAATTGCATTCTGTCTTTCGGAAAATGCGCTGTTACCGTCAAGCTGAAAATGCTGGGCCCGGTTTCAGAAGACACCGATGTAATAAAATCCGCAGAACCGGCAGCCGCCCCAAAAATCACGGAAACCACCGAACAGTACATTGAGGCACCCGAACAGCCTGAATTACCGATTCACGTATTACCGCAGCAAAAAGCCGAAACCGAAATTTACGAACAACCGAAGCCAGAGCTCAAACCCGACCCGGCCATTCAGGCCATCCTTGACGATAAACCCGAGCCAAAAATAGAAGTTCGTGTTGAACCAAAATCCGAACCAAAGCCTGAAGTCCGAGTTGCAAAAAAAGAAGAGCCCGAAGCTGAAAATGCAGATACCGATTCTCCGGTTTTCAACAAGCTGATGAACCTTTCGGCTTTCCCGAAAAGCGAGGAAGACTACCGGATCAATTTTAAAAACGTGGGCCTTGACCTGCCGAAGTATAAAAATCCGGGCGAACATGCAAAAGAAATTATCCAGGAAGCTGAATATCAGAAATACGCTATTCTTAAAAATGCCGAAGTGGCCAAAAGTAAAATCGTCAATGACACGCGGATTTTATCTAAGAAAGCCAGCGACGAAGCCTATACCGAGTACAAAAAACTGGTGGATCACCTGCTCGACACCACACGCAAAGAGCTGAAAAAGCTGCGCACCGATACCGAGGTGCTGCTCGATGGTAAACGCCTGCAGGCCAATGAGGAAATTCAGCGCCAGTGGCAAGAGCACGACGACCTAATCCGCAAAGAAAAAGAAAAGCAGATGACGACGTTCGAAAAAGAGAACAAGATGAAACTTGATCTTTCGATCGAAAAAACCCGGTCGGACATGTTTGCGGAACGCCATAAATTACTGACCGATGCCGAAACCGAAGTGCTGAAGAAAAAAATTGCATATCAGAACGATTTCGAAAACGAAAAAAATGAACATATCAAAAGAGCCCGCATTTACAGCGAAGAGCTGGTTAAAACCCAAGAGGCCATCGAAGAAGCCAAAAAAGTCTTCAAAGACGCCAAAGTTCTGAAAGACCAGGCGCAGCTTGAAATGAGCAAAGTTGTAAGTTTACTGAAGGCCGAAAAGGAAAATCTGCAGATCATTACGGATTCCTTTAAAGAAACGCAGGAAAGCCACAAGGTTATCGAAAATGAACTGGCCACTTTTAATCAAACCAAGAATGCCGCTTTGGCCGAAATATCACGCGCCAAAGAAGAGTTGGCCAAGCTGAATAGCCAGTTCGCTATTATGAGCGAAAAGAAGCAGTTACTTGATGAAGAACTGCACAAGCTAAATGATCAGGTTAAAGATTCAAAAACCAAGGCCAAATCCGAAGTTGAAAATGAATACGCCAGTCTGAAAGCCCTTGAAGCTAAGAAATTTGATGATTTCAAAGCGAGCGAACTTAAAGAGCTGCAAAAAATCCGTGATGCCCACAACGACTCGATTAAAACTTTCAGTGTGGATCTGTCGCAGGAAATTGCCACCAAGCTTGAGTTGCTTGCGGCTAAATCCGGTGTCGAAAAATTTAATTTTGAAAAGAATTTCGAGCTGATCAATTCGGTTATTCAGATTAAAGGGGCCCTGAACACGGGCTCGGAATCGAAACACGCCCAGCAGCTCGAAAACTGGAAAAACCGCAAGCGCAAGGAAGATTACTCATTGATGTCGAAAGGCTTTATGATGGGCCTTGTGCTGATTTTCGCCGGTAAATTCGTTTATGACAAAATTCATATAGATCCGGTAAAAGAAGAGATGGCGCAAATCGCACTCGAGAACAAACGGCGTGACATCGAAAATAAATATGTGCCCGTTAAGTCCGACAAGTATTACGACAGTTACGTTGAAACCACCTTATTTACCGAACGGTTTGCCGAAATTTATCTTGATCCCCGCGTGCAGCAGGAATGGGTCACCTACGCAACACGCTATTTTCTGCGCCAATGGAAAGTTGAAGAAGAAAAGGTCATCAGTGTAATTTCCAACTCAAACGCGCTGGTGCAGAATATCAACGAAAGTGTTCCGACTTTAAAAAAATCCAGAGTAAAAAATGACATTGCCAAGCTGAAAGAGCTTGAAGACGAATACGTGCAGAAACAGGCCAACATTCTCGGTACCAATGTTAAATACGAAGCTTATAAAAAGATTGAAAAAGAATTCTTCAGAGCCAAAATTCAGGGGCGCATTCCGGCCAGCCAATAATGAAACATCTCCGCAAACGTAAAACCAAACTGCCGTGCCCGCGCTGCGGCCTTAATCCCACACTTTGCATCTGCGAACTGATTCCGACAATGAACCTCGTAACCCGCGTTTTACTGGTGGTTCATGCGAAGGAACTTAAACGCACCACCAACAGCGGGCGCTTGGCGCTTGAGTCGCTCACGAACAGCAGCCTTAAAATCCGCGGCGTCATCGGCGAAAATCTTGATCTTACGCCCGATTTAACTGCAGATTACCAGAGCTTGCTTTTTTACCCTTCTGAAGACGCCCATGAACTGAACAGCGATTTTTTGAAAACAATCAAAAAACCGGTGCAGTTGATTGTGCCTGACGGAAACTGGCGTCAGGCTTCAAAAGTAGCCATAAGGCACACGGAACTAAAAGATATTCCGCGCGTAAAAATCACAACTCCGAACACGGCAATTCATCATTTGCGCAAAGAAAGCACCGAATACGGCATGTCTACTCTCGAGGCCATTGCCAAAGCGCTTGGAGTCATTGAAGGCCCTGAAGTTGAAGCTAAACTCACAAAACTCTATCGCGCCAAACTGGATGCTACACTTAAAGGCCGCGGAATTATTTCTGATTGACCAGCTTTTCGAACTGTTCAAACTGACGTTTAACAGAAGCCGGAATATCCGTTCCGCGCGAGCCGGTAAATGAAGCGGTTTTGATTTCTTTAAAAAGCCCCAGACATTTTTTAGCCGCCTTGTCCTTCGGATATAGCTGAATACATTCCTTTAAATATTGTTCGGCTGAAAGGTCAAACATCGTAAGACGGTAATTTTTTTCAACTTCGGCAAGACCCAGCAGTATCCACGGCTTAAGTTTTACTTCAGTTGTTTTTTCAAGGAGTTGATAAAGAAAATGGCTGGTTTCAAGATCGACGATGTGCCGCTGATTCGCCAGATTATAATCGCCTGCGATGCTTTCGCGCGCTGCCAGAAACTCCTGCAGTGTTTTTACCGTCGTGATCTGCGGAATATCATTCATTCGGTATTTTTTCACTGAAAGATATTTCTTCCACGCCAAAATGTCATTTCTAACTGTGGCCGGCAGGTTCTGGTTTTTCAGCAACTTGGTAAATGCGGCCAGCGTTTCGGTGTCATTACGTAAAACCCGCACATAATAATACAGCAACTTTTGCAGGCTGGTTTCAAGATTCTCAACGGTAAGTTTATTTTCGGGATAATGACTTAGCAGTTCTTCGAACACCGGAATTGC
>JANOJH010000879.1:0-1285 GCA_031408135.1 Bdellovibrio sp.
CTTGAGCGGATAAGTCCAGGGACGAAATAAGCATTAAAAAAAGGATGGCCTTTTTGAATGCGGAAAGAAAATTAAAATTATCGCCAACTATTAACATAGCCTAAAGATAGAAAATTACGCACATTTTATTAATTGAGGGCGTCTACGGGTGTAGGACAATTTGTAATTTCTGTAAACAAGCTACCCCCTCTGCACAACTTATTTTCATAAGCAATTTTTACGGTATCGAAACTGCTACCAATAAGTTGGGCAAGGCAAGCCCCTGTGAATTTTTTGAATTTTAACCCGGTAGTTGATCATGATTTCATGCGAGCCATTCGAGAATTGCCTAAGCGCAGAGGCAGTGAAGTCATAGGCATATCCCACAAGAAAGTTTTGATTGATCTGAAGTTCAAATAAACCCACCACACCTTCCTGCAATCGATAGGATAGCCCAAGACCAACGGCATCATACAATACAAGTGTGGAGTTTAAATCAAAGCTAACCGGAGCCTCATCCTGAAAGCGAACCAACGTAGAGGGGAAAAGCTTTACTCTATTAGATAATTTTATAGTTGTTCCCATGAGGACATAGTAGTAACGCTCCTGACGCGACAAACTAGATGTAGACTGGTCTTCAATATTAAACACTTTGTTCTTGATGAGCTGAGGTGACGAAGCTCCCAAATAAAAAGCCTTATTACGATAAAAAATGCCCGTGCCCACATTAGGATTAAACTTGGTGAGTACGCCCGCAAGATTTGGGTCTCCCTGATTCTTTAGATTAAGTTTAGTATAATCGGATCTCAGATTGTTGAACCCTCCCTGTAACCCAAATGAAATGGAGGAAGTCTGGGTCACCTTAATTTTATAGGAATAGATGCCATAGAAGCTGGCATCATTGTGTATGCCAATCTGGTCGTTGGCAAAGATAATTCCAAGCCCCATTTTAGCCTTATAGAAACCTGAATGCACACTGGCGGTAAATGTTTTTGGTGCACCGTCCAGGTTTACCCATTGATTACGGTAAATGGCTGTGCCACTCAATTGTACCTGCGTGCCGGCATAGGCCGGGTTGATCAGAATAGGGTCAAACATATATAACGACTGCACCGGCCTTTGCTGGGCAATGGCGTTGCCGGCCAAAGAGAGAGTAGCAAGAATAATTAATCTGTAGCGGATCATCTATCTAATTCTAAGTAACCCGCTACTGGCTTGGTACCATCGCGTTTGTCAATGATGTAAAAATAAGTGCCTACCGGCAATTCTTTCCCTGACAGATAAAGACCTTCTAAACCAAGCCCTC
>JANOJH010000016.1:0-5929 GCA_031408135.1 Bdellovibrio sp.
GCATATCGTTCGGAATGGTCAGAATCAGTTGAAGTTCGCGTTCGGAAAAAACCGAAATTATACCGACGCGTTCGAGATCTTCAATGCTCAGGGACTCATCGGTCTTCGTTAACTTCTGAATTCTTTTGATCTTTTCTTCCAGTACGAAAGGCTCGAGTAAAGTTACGATCCCAGTGCCGTTAACATCGGTAATTTTTCCTGCGGGCGCAACTGCAACCGGAGTTTCGCCGATGACGACATCATCAACAACAATGTTAATGGTCACCCATTCGGCCTCGGCCGGGAGAATGAAAAATAAAATAAGTAACTGCGCCCAGAAAAACGTACTATTTTTCATCTTTTATTTCAATTACCGCACCATTCTTTTTTAAATCGAACTGAAGATTGCTTTTAACATCAAATGTTCGTTGTCCGCCCGCGAGAATATTGCCGGAATTCCAGTTTTTGATTATTGATTCGTTGAGCGCCAGAGTCTGTCCGGTTTTGTCTTTTAAAATGACTTTTACGCCATTGAGCTGGCGGTGTTTCCGGCCGGTATTCTTGAGTTTGATTTTCACTTTTTCGGAATTGATCCGTTTAACAGATTCGACTTCAAGCTTCGGAACAAATGTGTCAGACGTTACATAAACAGAAGCAATAAATTTAAAGAGAAAATTTACACCGGTTTTTTTTGTCCGATTTTTGAAACTGACGGGCAGTTGAGTTGCAACAATCCGATACGCCGATTCAGTAGTCAGCTCTTTTGGACCTTGATACGTCACCCTAACCGCACGAGAGTCGCTCGGCATCAAAGACAATTGCTCCGGATATATTTTGAAGTGGTTGGTGGGCACCCTTCTTTCCTTTCCGTTGGAATTTATTATTCTTTCAAATGCCTCAACCTTAACGGCCACTTTTTCCTTGCTTTCGTTTTCGATTCGGAAATTTTTTGTACTTTCGGGCCCCTGCGGCGAGTATTCAACGACCATTGGCTCGAGTTTGAAGGCGTAACTTGAGGCGCAAATCATCAGTGTGGTAAAAATTGAAATTGTTTTCATAAAGTTTTAATTTCCTTCGCAATAGAAAAAGGAGTCGGCTGACTCCTTTTTCTATTTAATTTTTTCGAACCATTTAATAAGTTAGTTTGCGGCAATTGAAACTGTGATGAGGTCAGTAAATACGCCTGAACCCGCTTCAGTATTTGCAAGTACGTTAATCATAACTTCAGATTCATCCGTAACAAGTCCGTCTAGCGTGCCGACTGTCTTTACTGCCGTATCTGCGGTAGTCAATGACATATACGCCCCGCCATCATAGGATACAAGATAGCTCGCGCTGTCTAAAGCATTTTCAGAATTGACCAATTCGGAGTCGTTGACTGAATTCATATAAATCGTATAGCCGGTTGGACTATTCGAAGACTCTTCAACTGTTGCAACTAAAGAATCAGATTGGCCTTCAAGAATATTTAAATTCGTTGCCGCATCTGTTTGTGTAATGACAATCTCATTTACTATACCTATTGATCCGCTTAACGTTATGATGCCAGTATCGGCTCCGATAGCGGTGTTACCGCCTAAAGCCAAAGACGCGAAGGCCAAAAATGCTGTGATAATGCTTTTATTCATAATAATCTCCCTGTTGTATTGTTTGTTATTGATGTTTTTGGCAGCAATATATTTGCGAGTAATGCAGGTAGTATGCCATTGCCACGTTTAGGGAAAATTTCCCCCCGGTTTTTTGTTTCATTGAATTTAAAATGAATTAAGAATATTTACCTTGCCCATGCTTAAAAATTTAATCATTACTTACTTTTTATTTGTTCCAATTTGCCCAGCCCACGCGGAAGATTTAACGGCGATTATTGCACCGAAAAGTAAAGATATAAGTATTTGCGGCAATTCGACTGACCCCGCCAATTCTTCGACGATGTGTCATCTGCCAAATGAAGAGACGCGAGAAACTCCGATAACTCAAGCGGTAAAGGAAACTGAAATCTATATACCGGCAAAGCAGCCGCTATTTAAGGAAGTAGTTCTCGAGCTAGAAGAAGATGTGCCCCTTCGAGAAATGAAACGCAAAAAAAAAGTAACACGGAATAAAAAGACCAGAGTAAATAAGAGATTAAAAGTAGAAAGCGATGAAGACGAGGCATCAGTGCCCGCACCCGCAGTAACTAAGACCGAGGCAAAAATAGTAAAAAATGAATTACCGCAAGTTGCACCGGTTGGAACCACGGTTCGCACCTTTGAATATACCGTGCAAGAGGGCGATACGCTGAACACGATTATTCAGCAGCATTTCAGTGAAACAATCAAGCCAGGTCAGAAAATAATCGTGGTAGCCCAGCCCATAGAACCGAAGTCTGAAACGACAGCCTCTAAAACAATAGAATATACAGTTCAGCAGGGCGACACTCTCAGCTCTATTCTGCGAAGATACTTTAACGGAAATATTTACGGAAAGCGTTCACGTCTTGAACGGCTTCTCGAATTGAACAAGGATATCAAAGAAGCCGATACGATTCGCCTCGGCCAGAAAATTATTATACCGATTCCTAATGATGGAGGCGAAAATACTTCTGCCCCGGTCGAAGAAAAGTCCGAAACTGGAAATTCCGCAGCTGTGGGTCAGCGTGAAAAAAAGTTGGCATCTTATTTTAATTACCGATTTAATTACATATCCGTCACTGACTCAGTCAGTGGAATTGGCTACAATTTTAACACGGACTATGATCTTGAAGGAGGTCTCAACTATTTTTTCCGGATCTCGTCGAAAAATACCTTGCATGTCGGGGTTGGCTTCAGCGAATTTTCAATGCCACGATCAGTTATGGCAAATTTAATAATTATTGAACCGACACGAAAAACGCAGGGAAGCGGAAATGTCGGGATCAACCACGAATTGACAGAAGACAACATTCTTTCCTTAGTGTTGAAATATCGGCCTTACTTCTTCCTAACCAATCAAAAACTGGAATATCTACCTGCTCCGGCATTAAATCTGACTTACAAAAATCAATTTTATCACGAAAACCAGACAATGCTGGGGTTCGGACTGGCTGGCGAAGCAATTACTGAGCAAGACTATCCGCAGTTCAAGTCGGAAACCGGCGCAGCACTTGCGGTAAATTTTATTTATCAGCAGGAATTTGTGGCCAAGGACTGGGTCACAATAGAATTTTTGTTCCAACAGCGAAAGCAGGGTTCGACATATTACAGGATGAATGATAAAAATGCCGGATTCAGGTTTACATATACGTTGAATCTCTGATTGAATAGCAACATATGAGAATTTCAGAAAAGCCGCTGAGTGATTATCCTTTTTTCGTAAGAATTATACTTTGGGCCCAAAAAAAGAAATATGGCGAGAGCCTTCTTCCCTCTAAAATCTGGGGTAGATCTCCCAAACTCATGTACGGTCTTCAGGCATTTTACCGCGCTGTCGACCGAAAGAGTTCGCCGATTGACCCGGCATTAAGGTCGCTGATTGGCGTTAAAGTGTCGCAGATTAATAATTGTGATTTTTGTGTGGATATAAGCAGCGCGCTTTTGAAGAAACGCGGAATTTCCATCGAAAAAATTTCAGCTCTTTCCGATCATCAGAATTCTGCATTGTTTTCCGAAAAAGAGAACGTCGCGCTTAGATTTGCAGAGGCCGTGACCATCCATGAACAGGCACCTGATGAAGATTTGTTCGCACGGTTGAAGCTTTTCTTCAACGATGATGAGATCGTTGAACTAACGGCATTAATAGCCTATCAGAATCTTTCGAGTAAATTTAACGCTGCATTGCAGATTCCGTCTCAGGAGTTTTGCGTCAAGACGTGAATTTTTGAAATTAAATTATAGAATGTTTTTTTATTAATAAAGGCGGGAGCTAAAAATGAAAAAAATGGACATCGGTATTTCAGAGATTAATCGAAAAGCAGTGGCGGACGGGCTATCAAAACTTTTGGCAGATAGTTACACGTTGTATTTAAAAACCCATAATTTCCACTGGAATGTTGAAGGGCCGATGTTCCAGACTTTACATTTGATGTTTATGGGCCAATATACCGAAATGTGGAATGCACTCGACCTGATTGCTGAAAGAATTCGGGCACTCGGACATTATGCGCCAGGCACCTATTCAGAATTTATAAGCCTGAGTTCCATCAAAGAGTCTAAGTCTGTTCCGAAAGCCAACAAAATGATCGAGGAACTTATTCAGGGCCACGAAGCCGTTATTAAAACGACCCGAGCTATTTTTGATCCAGCAGAGAAAGCAAAGGATCAAACGACAATGGACGTGCTGACCCAACGACTTGATATTCATGAAAAGACGGCTTGGATGCTGAGAAGCTTACTGAAATGATCAAAATTAGAAAGTCCGGTGAGCGTGGCAGCGCCAATCATGGCTGGCTTGTAGCAAAGCATACATTTAGTTTTGCGGACTATCACGACCCTGCTCACATGGGATTTTCGGTTTTACGGGTAATTAACGAAGATCGGGTGGTGGGTGGAGCTGGCTTTTCTACGCATGGTCATAAAGATATGGAAATCATTACTTACATCATCGAGGGTGTACTTGAACATCAGGACAGCTTGGGCAATAAAGCGACAATAAGGCCGGGTGAAGTTCAGCGAATGAGCGCCGGAACCGGAGTCAGACACTCAGAATATAATCATCTTAAAGACAAGCAGACCCACCTTTTGCAGATATGGATTACGCCGGATAAGAACGGTTATCCGCCAAGTTATGAACAAAAGAATTTTGCACCTCAGCTTGCAAAAAATGAAGTGATACTTGTGGCTTCAAATACCGGCCGAAATGGTTCGGTTAGTTTAAGTCAGGATGTGGATATCTATGCGGCTAAATCCGCGACTCCCGGCGACAAAATTCTGAATACGCAGGCAGACCGTTTTTATTGGCTGCAGGTTGTAAGTGGTGTTGTAACTTTAAACGATGTAACCATAGCTGTTGGAGATGCAATCAGCGCCAGCGATCTAACCCGAATACATTTAAAGTGGCAGCAGAATTCTGAATTTTTGCTTTTTGATTTGCCGGCCTAAAAATAAAAAAGGAGCTTGTTTCCAAGCTCCTTTTGCAATCAAACTAGTGATTCATGTTACATTGAAGTCGCTTCGATCCAATCAACAATGACATTTACTTTTGAATAGACTCCGAATTTGTTCGGTCGTGCACAGCCTTCACCCCAGCTAACAACGCCGACTAAAAGAAAGTCGCCGCTTGTTTGTTTAACAAAAAGCGGACCACCGCTATCGCCCTGACAAGAGTCTTTGCCACCAGCCACTAAACCGGCACAAATCATGCGATCAGTAATGTCGCCATTGTAAGCGGTTTCGGCGTTGCAGGCTTTTGTTGTTACAAGAGGCACTTCAACTTTGTTTAACAGATTCGGTAAAGCGTAAGATCCTTCTGAAGTTGTACCCCAGCCAGAAGTCCAGACATTTACCGGAGCCTGATCAACTTCAGGGACTTCAATTTCAGCCCTATTTAAATCAATAGTTCTTAGTTTTGAATCGCCGCTAATCTGAATAACTGCATAATCATAATCTAAAGTGCCGCGATTATATAAAGGATGCGGAACTACTTTTACAGATTTAAATGTTTCAGTATCTTTTTTGTTTTTCTGATCATGCATTCCAAGTACGATTTTGTTTGTTGCAGACCAACTGGCAACACAATGAGCCGCCGTCAGAACCCAATTTTTTTTAATTAAACTTCCGCCGCAGAAATGTGACCCCGATGCACTTTGTAAGGAAACCTGAAATGGAAATTCCCCTTTTTCGGCTACGACTCCACCAACTATATTTGGTCTGAAATCTGAACCTTTTGTTTCGATCTTTGCAGCTTGTGCTCCCATTGAAATTGATGCACATACGAGCACCGCTATTAATTTTCCTGACATCCTGTCCCCCTCTTGTTTTGGCGTCTGGTATATTAC
>JANOJH010000018.1:0-1813 GCA_031408135.1 Bdellovibrio sp.
CATGACCAAAGAATTATATTTCTTTACCACCAGGCCAACCACCATTGCAGAAACAAATGGCTTTGGAGGCGCGAGTACCGAAACTCAATTTATCGGTGAAAACCCAAGTCGCTCTGCAAAGATTATCTATTACTTAAAGAAGCGACACACCTTAGGTAAAATGTCGTTAGAAATTCAAGATTCCAACGGAAATAAGGTGACAGAACTTGGCCCCGCAAAATCCAAAGGCATAAATGTGGTGGAATGGAACTACAACATAAAGCCACCAAAGATGGCTGCCGCAAAAACTTTTGCCTTTGGTGGTTTTACTTCACCACGTGTACCAGCAGGAACTTATAAAGTAGTCATTCAAAAAGGAAAAGAGACGTACACCAATGATTTAGTAATTCAATACGATCCCAAATCTGACATATCACTTGCCGATCGTAAACTTCAGGAAGTGGCCACCAAAAAATTGTATGACATGGCGCAGGAGCTGGCGTATATGGTGTACACCCTTGATGAATATGTAAAAATCGGTGAAACCGTGAAAGCTAAAAATACACAAGGTGCCAAGGTTGCTACTCCGCTAATTACAGACCTTACTAAGCTGAAAGAAACTTTAGTGGTAACAAAAGGTGACAACTATGTAGGCGCTGCTGAACCTCAGTTGAGGGAAAAGATGGCAGAGCTTTATTCAAAAGTTGCTGCTAGCTATTATAAGCCCAATCAGGCAGAGCTTTCAAACTTAGAAGCAATTGAAAGTCGTTTCAATGCAGGTAAAGCGGACTTTAAAAAGATCAAAGACAAACATCTGAATAAAGTGATTGGAGCTAACTCAAAAGATGGCGTTCAGCCACTGGTCTTAAAAACATTTGAAGAGTTTATGCAACAGCCTTAGCCGCTGATAACCAATAAAACAATAGCCACAGATTCGCAGATTTAAATTCTTTGAATCTGTGGCTTTTTCTTTGGGTCGTTTATTTTTCTCTCAAGCAAAGACGAAACAGTGTCATAGCTCCAAGTAGATGCGACTGCTGAAAAGTTATTCAGTGAATCTGTGGCATCCCCTTAGCTCCTCGAGTAGTGTTTGTAAAACGAAACAATCGTTTCAATGCCAATCAAAAAGTTTTTGATGCCGTAATGTTCGTTGGGCGAATGGATGGCATCGCTGTCCAATCCAAAGCCCATCAATACAGTATCTAAACCTAATTCCTTTTTAAAAAGTGATACGATTGGGATGCTTCCACCATCGCGTGTAGGGATGGGTGTTTTTCCCCACACCTCTTCAAATGCACTGCTGGCCGCTTTGAAAGCTTTCGAATCTGTTGGCGTAACAGCAGGCTGACCGCCATGATGTGGTGTTACTTTTACTTTTACAGATTTAGGTGCTGTAGAAAGAAAATGATCCGTGAACATTTTCATGATTTCTTCGCTGTCCTGATTGGGCACCAGGCGCATGGAAATTTTTGCAGATGCTTTTGAGGGCAATACCGTCTTTGCACCTTCTCCTGTATATCCTCCCCAAATTCCATTTACATCAAGTGTTGGGCGAGTTCCTGTTCGCTCCAAAGTAGTATATCCCTTTTCCCCTTTCACCTCTGCTATTCCCAATTCTTTTTTGTACTCATCTAAATTGAATGGTGCTTTATTGAGATCTGTTCTTTGAGTAGTGGTAAGCTCAGCAACCTTATCATAAAAACCTGGAATGGTTATTCTTCCCTCTTCATCTTGCAGAGAGGTGATCATTTTGCTTAAGATGTTTATGGGGTTAGCCACTGCACCACCATACACACCCGAATGCAAATCGCGGTTGGGGCCCGTCACCTCCACC
>JANOJH010000043.1:0-1822 GCA_031408135.1 Bdellovibrio sp.
CGTGATAAAACAAAATACAATTACAATATTGAAAGTGGCATCCTCACCGCCTATGAAGCTATGAGCCTCAACTTGGACAAGACCGACCTGGTGGTGTTGAGTGCATGCGAAACCGGCCTTGGAGATATTTCTAATGGAGAAGGTGTTTATGGTTTGCAGCGCGCCTTTTTGGTGGCAGGTGCAAAAACGTTGATCATGAGTATGTTTAAAGTAGACGATGAGGCTACGCAAAAACTGATCCTCACCTTCTACCGCAAGTGGTTAACATCAGGTAACCTGCGACAATCTTTTGTTGATGCCAAAAAAGAATTGCGTGTGGAATATCCTGAACCAATTTATTGGGGCGCGTTTATGATGATTGGGTTGGATTAATAAATTATTACAAGGCTCTTATTTATTTAGCACCAACTTCTTCGCTTCTTTTTGCGCAGTAAGGGCTAATTCGGTGGCGAGAAAACAATGTTCCTGAGTCATGGCCGTTTCGGTTCTATTGAGGATGTCACCGATCAATTGCTCACCGTAAGGAAGCGGCTCTTTGCTGCAATCAAAGTAACGGGTTTCTTTCTGATCAACCAGAAAAAGATGGTTACCACCATCGTGTCCTGCAATGTCAACGTTTTTTCTAACCTCAATGTATCCATCAGTACCCAATATAGTTAACCTTCCATCACCCCATGTATTAAGGCCATCTGGTGTAAACCAGTCCACACGAATGTATCCAGTCCCACCATTCCCGCGAAGGGTAACATCACCGAAATCTTCAAACTGTGGATACTGGGGATAGTGAACATTTCCAATTTGTGAAGCCACAACCTCGGCCTGTGTTGAGCCTGTAAAAAATAAAAACTGATCACACTGATGGGAACCGATGTCGCAAATAATGCCCCCATAATACTGGCGATCAAAGAACCATTCAGGACGTGTCTTTAAATTCATACGGTGCGGTCCAAGGCCAATGGTCTGAATCACTTGTCCGATGGCACCTGCTTTTACAAGTTCTCCGGCCTTCACGGTAGCTCTGTTCTCGAACCGCTCACTGTACATGATGGAATAAATACGTTTCGTTTCTTTCTGCACCCTTCTTACATCAGCTAGTTGTTTAAGCGTAGTGATGGCGGGCTTATCGACCATAAAATCTTTGCCATGGCGCATCACTTCAATACCAAGCGGGGCGCGATCAACCGGAATAGATGCGCTTACCACTAACTGAATTGAATTGTCTTCTAGAATCTCCTTCTCACTGCGGGCAAGTTTGGCCTGAGGATAGCGTTTGCCATAAGCCTCTGCTAACTCTGATTCTTTGGCATAAAAAGCCACAAATTCTCCACCGCTTCGAATCATCGCATCAGTCTGCGAATAGATATGTCCATGGTTGAGCCCGATGACAGAAAATCTGATAGAGGCCTTTCGCTTAATCTTTTTATCAACCTCAAAGTTGTTGTTCTCAATTTTAATAGGATTGCTATATAAGTCACTTGGCAATACAGTTGCGCCAAGGCCTGCTGCCATCGCGATAGATTGTTTTAGGAAGTTGCGTCTATTGGGTTTCATATAGTTTGATTATTTACTACGAGTATAAAATATTCAGCGCAGAATTCAAATGATAATGTGATTGGCAAATCAGAAGACGCTTTGAGACCCTTTTGGGAGACTTTGAAGAAGAGAAAATTACACCGCTACCATTTCCGAAACTGTAAACTGGTTATTTTCTGTATCGATAGCTATCACATTATATACAGGCGCACCTTCATACGGTTTGGCAATGTTCAGTACCTGGCCTCCTGACTGTGTGATCCGATCCACAGCTTGCAGATGATCATCC
>JANOJH010000094.1:0-2455 GCA_031408135.1 Bdellovibrio sp.
GCAGCTATTTTAGGAACAGCACTAGGACTTTCAATCAAGGGCATCAAGACCATGGTGGAAATGCAGTTTGCTGATTTTGTGACAGAAGGATTTAATCAAATCATTAACAACCTGGCAAAAGCACATTGGCGCTGGGGTCAACCTGCTGATGTTGTTGTGCGAATGCCTACTGGAGCTGGCACAGCTGCAGGGCCCTTCCACAGTCAAAGTAACGAAGCCTGGTTTTTTCATACACCTGGTTTAAAAATTGTTTATCCTTCAAACCCCTATGATGCGAAAGGATTGTTGTGCGCTGCGCTTGAAGATCCAAACCCATATTTATATTTCGAACATAAGGTGTTGTACCGTTCCGTGAGAGACATCGTACCCGATGATTATTATACAATTGAGATAGGAAAAGCAAAATTAGTGAGTGAGGGAAGTAATCTTTCGATCATCACCTACGGCATGGGCGTCCATTGGGCAAAAGAAATTTTAAGCACGATGCCTGATGTCAGCGCAGATATTCTTGATCTTCGAACATTACTGCCCTGGGATAAGCAAGCTGTTGAAACAACCGTTAAAAAAACGAATAGGGTATTAGTATTGCACGAAGACACCTTGACAGGAGGCATAGGAGCAGAAATCTCCGCCTGGATAAGTGAGCATTGCTTCGCTGATTTGGATGCACCTGTGATGCGTGTTGCCAGTTTAGATACAGCCATTCCATTTGCACCCACCTTGGAGAATAATTTTTTGCCAAAGGGAAGGTTGAAAGGAAAGATTGAAGAGCTGATGAATTATTAGTGCCTGCAAAATACCTTAAAGCTGTAAGGTAATTGATTGCCCCCAGGAAGAAGTCAGCTTAAGGTTTCCGATAATGCATAAAATTTAACCTGTCCGCTTTTTTATTATCTTAGCCTGTTTCTTTTTCATTTTTTGAGCATTCAAGGAAGCCATAAAGCCCCATATCTGAAAAACACGTGGAAGATCATGTGCATCTTCTCGCTGCTTTTTCTTTTCTCTATTGCCGCTTTCGCGCAAAATACAAAAGGCGACAAGCCGGTTTCCAATCAACGTCAGGTTCGTGAATCTAAGGGGAAGGCAAGAGCGCAAAAAGGAAATAAAAAACCCAAGACAAAAGACATCGCGGGCAGGCGCTTGCGAACGAAAGATAAATCTTCTGCTAACCGTGCAAATGTTGGCATACCACAACCAGACCCTTATCGGGGAAGAAAAAAAACAAAGAGCGACAGAGCAGCTAAACCTCAAGGTCGGATTTTTAATACCCCACCGAGTGAGAAGAAACAACGTGCATGGACTGGCGATCTTTCTGGTTCGCCCATACGTAGGATAAAGCCATCCAAATCAGGTGTCGCTCGCAATAATGTTTATCCGCAGCGGGGGCCTTATGTTTACAACGGCTCTAAAAAACCAAAAAAGGATAAACCGAAAGTTTACACGAGAACAGCATCAGGTGAATTTCCAAAAGTACGTACACCGCAAAATAATCAACGCGCCTGGAAGGGAAATATAAGAGGAGGATCTGTTGGGACACCTTCGCGCACAGGCCAGACAAAAAACACGTTCAAACAATTTGGGGCGTTTGGCAGTCATCCCTCGCGCAAGCCACGCAGCTCAGAAAGAATTCAATCAGGCAAGATTGGAGTTGCTCGTTTTTTTGGGGCTTCATCAAGTCCGTGGCCTCGTTACAAAAAGAATGTGAAACCACGTTCCGCATCCCAATCCTTCTTGAGCCGTGGAAAGAAAAATGTGTACTGGGGAAAATATAAAAAAAGTGGAAGGCCTGTTACCACAGACATAACTGGCGGTTCCTTGCGCACTCGTAATTTTCGTTCTATACCTGCAGGCTTAGTATCGAGGGATACGTTAAGAACTTTTGGGCGTAGGCCCGGTGGAGACCGCGCAAGCAAGCAATCAGGAGGTGGATTCTTATTTACCAGAAAAGGTCAACGCGCGTGGACGGGAGATATATCTGGAAAACGCTTGCGAAAAATTAAGCCAAGAACTACCGACACTGCTGGGGAATTTATCTTTCCCAGAAAGTTGTCCATGTCAAGTACGGGAGAGGTAGGTCAGCCATTGCCAGGCGGTGGCATTTCATCGCGTTCGCGCAAGAGAGGAAGAGTTGAGACAACCAGTTTACCATCACGCCCACCTGGAATAGGGGGAACATCTGTTGGTAAATACCTGGGAAGTCTTAAAGGAAGAAGGACGATCAAAGGAGGTGGAAGTGTAAGTGGAAAGCGTTGGAACAATAATGGTGAGCCAATCGATGTAAATGGTGCGGGATCAGGCACTGTTCGCGCGTCTAAATTTCAAGGCAACTTTAAAAGAGGCGAACTCTCACCAGGATTCTACCCACAGGGTGAAGGGTTTGCAGGAAATAAGAAAACCAGACGACCTCCAAAAGGAGGTGGAAGTGTTAGCGGAAAACTATGGAACAATAAGGGGC
>JANOJH010000113.1:0-6834 GCA_031408135.1 Bdellovibrio sp.
CACACGTGGGCCACCGGTTTCTAATCAGAGTGACATCTTTGCTCAACAATTTTTCGAAGAATAATGCAAATCTGCAGTCTTAACCATGACCAGCACTACTACCACTTTATCTAAATATCAAAAGTTCTAAGGCAGTTCAAAAGATCATCAGCGACGCGACACAAAACCAGACAAATTTATTGAAACTTCAGACTAAAACTGGCGAAATTAAATCACGACTACGAAAACATACTTTGCAGGATGGCCGGATATGGCCTTTAAACTTTCTATCCTCAGGAAGATTTGTCGATTGGACGGACTTGCGCAAAAGTTCTTTGAATCGAACCAAAAAATCAGACTGCTGCGCCGGAAGTATTTTGAAAAAATGCGGGACAAATGCATATCGGATATTGCTGGGTACTCAAGTCTCAGAAGAAAGAATCTATGCCATTCTCAAACACTTTACGACATTAAAGCCGGAAGTCTTGGTCTCAGCGAATCTGAGCTAATGCAAATTTATCTGGATAAAGTTCAGGCCATTCTGCCTGCGGATGGAATTTAATCAGTTCCTGATCTGAGAAGTTTAGATAAATTCGTACATAATTTATGGTCATACTCTTGTCGTAAATAAAGCTAATCATTTTAAAACCCAGACTTATGTTCAGGGAAAATTCCATATTGTTTCATGAAATCAAATATATACTGACCTTATTTGAGCAATATGAAAACATTCTATAAACAAACATCAATTAATAAAGTGTAATCTTTTTTTGATTTATATTTTATAGGGAGAATTATCAAATGAACGTCAGCTCAAAAATCATCGTTTTGATACTGGGGATTTACACAAGCACAGCTCTGGCTACAAATGGCGACAATCTTATCGGTTTCGGAGCTATTTCAAACGCAATGGGCGGTACCGGTGTTGCTTTACAAATGGGGCCAGAGGGCGTTTTAAAAAACCCCGCATTGGGCTATACGGATAAAGAATTTGAATTTATGTTTGCCGGAACTTATTTTGCGCCTACAGTTTCTGCCAATGTTGTCGGAATGCCAGAACAAACCAGCGCCGCAAAATCTTTCATGATCCCGTCAATCGGACTTATCAATCGAATCAGCGAAAATCTCAGTTTCGGACTTGGTGCTTATGGCGTTTCGGGTCTGGGCGTAGATTACCGTGATGCGGAGACGGCAACGGGAATATCTAAAATGTATACTTCATTAAGTTTAATGAAGTTTGTTCCGTCACTCAGCTACAAAAATGACAACCTGAGAGTCGGGGTCTCTGTGGCCGTCATGTACGGTACGCTTTCAATAGCCTACGATCGAACACCGAATACAGTCGGTATTGGGATGGAATCTCCCGGAAAGTCAGAAAATTTGGGAAATGGCTATGATCTGGGTGTGGCTTACACTTGGGATAACTTTACTTTTGGCGCTAACTACCAATCAAAAATTTCAATGACATATAAGAACCAGTTAACTCAAGCCGCTGCAGATTTTGGAATAGCCAGCGAAATCACTTCTGATGAATTAGCTCAGCCTGAAGAGACTGCTCTGGGCATAAGTTATAAAGCGGATCGTCTAACATTGACGTGCGATTATCGTTTAATTTCTTGGGCCAGTGCCAACGGCTATAAACAATTTGGTTGGGATAACCAGACTGTTTATTCACTGGGTGGAGCTTACCAGATAACAAATGAAACAATTCTCAGAGCCGGATACAATTATTCGGCACACGTCTTGGGAAGCAGTGCAATCGGCAACGCAACTACAGGCGCTAGAAATGCTGTGAACTTTTTCAACCTTGTTGGCTTTCCGGCAACAATTAAAACTCACTACACTTTGGGAGTTTCTCAAAACATCAGCAAAAAGTTTGATTTCGACGCGGCAGTAGTCTATTCACCGCAAGTTAAAGAAACTGCAAGCTTTAACGGTGGCGCGGGTGCTACTCCTTACGAATCAAAACACAGCCAGACAAGCTTAACTCTTGCTGGAAGATGGAATTTCTAAATAGTTTTACAAATTTTAAAAAAATACCAGAACTCATTCAGAGCTGGTGTTTTTACCTCTGCAAAAAAATCAGCGTGGTCTAAGGAAGATAAATGCATATTTCCCATAATTTAAAAGCATCTCCACCCTCAAAGCATGCCAGCTCTGATAAGAAGAAATTAATTTCTACTTACATGCCTTGCCACAAATGCGGTAGGTAGCCTTCGTTTATTCCACTCAAGCATTCCTCCATTCAGGTTAAATATATTGTTAATTCCATAAGACTGAGCCAAACGTGCAGCCCTTGCTGAACGCCCACCACTCCGGCACACAAACAAATATGTCTTTTTTTTATCTGCATCCGCCAAAAACTCTTCCAGCGCAGTTCCTAATGTAAGAAGGTGCGCGCCTTCGATGTGGGATAACTCATCGTTAAATTCAGTACTTTTTCTGACATCTATAACTTCAAATTCACTTAACTGATCGATAACGCGGTCGGCATCAAGATCTCTAATTTGATTACCCGTTAAGCTTCCGATCAAATCACTGGTCATTTTGGTCATTTTTTCCAGTTCAGTTTTAACATTGCTCTGATTTTCTGCGGCCAGCGTGCTGCTCATTACACATTCTGAGTTCATCACATCGATAATTGCATTAAGCTGCTCAGATTCCCGAAGTAAATGATCTGTATTAGATCTCAAATGTGCATTTTGATTGGAAAGCTGAATTTCGAATTGGTTCAGTTTTTCAGTAATGGCCTTAGAGCTAAAATCAAGTTTAGCTAAAATAATCCGTATATCAGCTGCAGATTTCTGACTGGAATCAGCTAATTTACGTACTTCACCGGCAACGACAGCAAATGCCTTTCCGCTCTGGCCAGCGCGAGCCGCCTCAATTGTAGCGTTCAATGAAAGAATATTCGTCTGTTTCGCAATATTATCGACCATCTGCAGATGTTCGATAATATTAGTCGTTAGCTTCGAATTCTCACTCACTTCGTTTCTGATATCAAGAACGGTTCTGTTTATCCTCTCAAGCTCCGAAATAAGTCGCTTTTGCTCTTCAAACTTTAAAGAAAAATCCTGGTTAGACTGGCTAATCTTCGTCGAATTATTTGAAAAACTGGTTATATTGCCAATTAGTGCCTCAAATGCAGTTGTGATCGCCTGAATAACATCATATTGGTTTGAGAATAATGTTCTAATCTTCGTTTGATCAATAATCTGCTCATTGAGGCCCTGCTCATTGAGGCCCGCGTTTTTCATTACGCCAATTTTCGCCTTAAATATATCTTTTATTTTTCCAATCATTTTATTGAACACTTTCTCACTGGACATAATCCGAGTAAAAATAAAGAAGACCAATTATTACCAGTCCAATAATTCTTTCAGAATAACAACAATTTGTATATATCTAAGTATTCAGTCCGTAAATCGACGTTCCCCACATAACTTTATGGATTCTGCTGTAAGTCTTTGAATTCTTTCGGGGTATAGGGAATTTTACCAGATTGCAGATCTTTGACCAGATTTTTAAAATATTTTCCGGGATTTATTTTATTCAGTTTACAGCTTTCAATAGTTGAAAACAATATCGCCGCAGTTTCTGCGCCTCGCTTTGAATGAGTGTCATACCAAGTTTTTCTGCCGATGACGGGGTTTCTGAGCAGTCTTTCTTGCGGGTTGTTATCAATCGTTAGGGTTAACAATAAATCTGACAAAATTATGATAGTTTTTCAAAAAGTAGCGCATCGCTTTGCCAATCGTACTTTTGGCTGACCACCCAGCAATATCCGATATGCATTTGTCCCGCATTTTTTCAAAATACTTCCGGCGCAGCAATCTGATTTTTTGGTTCGACTCAAAAAACTTTTGCGCAAGTCCGTCCAATCGACAAATCTTCCTATATTGCTTTATAAAAAATAATGACCGCTCGTACTCCGCTTCCGCGCGGGACATTGCCTTGGGTTCAGTTATGCCTTCAGCTACTGCTTTTAAAAACATCGGACGCTTCTTTGAACTTTCGCCTAGCGTGGGCATTGCAGTAGGCATGCCCAATTAATGTCTCCAGCTTTTCAGCTCTGACTTTATTGGTGTCATTCACGGACTTTTGTATCCAGAAAAAAGTGAAATCCTGATCCGGTACTTTTCCTGACCATTATGTCGGTAATTTCATCGAACATGTATCTAATCTATAACCAAAAGGAAAATTGTTCCAGCAGAATTACTGAATATTTAGTTTTCCCCGCTTCAAATCATGACAGAACTTCATTCGCTCGATCATCGAACTCGAAAGGTTATCATGATAAGGCCCATAAGACTCAATATAAATCCCTTTAATGTTTTTGGTCGGCGATGAAATCGCATACAGGATGGCCTGCCCTTCCGGCGCCGACAAATCTTCAAATCTGATAACATCGTCGAAGAAAATATCGTGTGGGTAAAGTTCAATTTTTTCATCGCCATAAAAAAAATGATCGTAATTTGACACAAAGTTTTCGATATATCCTTTGGCCTTCAGGTCCTCAATTGCTTTTGCTAATCCAAGATCATCGTCTACAACAGTTTTTTCAAGTTCAATAAGGGTGGCTTTATCCATAGGTCTTTTAGAATGCAAAAAGGTGGCCGGAATCAAGATCTGCCACTTTTGCCCCGCATTTTATTTGGACTTAATTTTTTTGGTTTTTATTAAGAGCGACGTATTCGTCGTAAGTGGCATAGCGATCGTCTTTAATACCGACATCGAGTTCAATAATCCGATTGGCAACTGTCTGAATAAATTCATGATCATGACAGGTAAAAATAACCGTGCCGTTGAATCGTTTAATTCCATCGTTTACGGCCGTGATGCTTTCAAGGTCGAGATGGCTCGTAGGACCATCCATCAAGAGAACATTTGCTCCCGACAACATCATTTTCGAAAGCATACATCTTACTTTTTCGCCGCCCGAAAGTACGTTCGACATTTTCAGGGCTTCTTCACCGCTGAATAACATTTTACCCAGAAAACCGCGAATAAAAGTTTCTTCTTTCAGAGTTGAAAATTGTCGCAGCCAATTCACCAGTGAAATCGGCTCCCCTGCAAAATATTCCGAATTATCCGTCGGCAAATAACTTCTGGTCGTCGTAATACCCCAGTTGAAAGTTCCTGAATCGGGCTTAGTTTTCCCCGCTAAAATATCCAACAACACCGTTTTTGTCAGATCGTTACGTCCGAGCAGAATAACTTTGTCGCCTTTTTTCAGACTAAAACTGATATTCTGCAGAACGGGTTCCCCGTTAATTGAGTGCGAAATTCCACTAACGGTCAGAATATCCTGCCCTGCCTCACGCAACGACTCAAAACCGATAAATGGCTTTCGCCTTGAAGACGTCGGCATTTCGTTGAAGGTCAGCTTCTCAAGTTGCTTTTGGCGCGAAGAAGCCTGCTTTGACTTCGAAGCATTGGCGCTGAATCTCTGAATAAAACTCTTTAGGTCTTCGGCCTTATCCGCACTTTTTTTGTTCTGATCAGCAAGTAACCTTTGGCTCAACTCGCTGGCCTGTTGCCAGAAATCGTAATTCCCGGTGTAAGTTGTGACTTTCGAAAAATCAATATCCGCGATATGGGTGCAGACTTTGTTCAAAAAGTACCGGTCATGTGAAACAACAATTACCGTATTCTTAAAGTTAAATAGAAATTCTTCAAGCCACTGAATTGCGTAAATATCCAAATGATTCGTCGGCTCATCCAGCAACAGAATATCAGGCTGACCGAATAGCGCCTGCGCCAGCAATACTTTAACTTTCTCGCCGGCACTTAACTCTTTCATTTCTTTTGAATGCAGGCTTTCATCTACACCGAGCCCTGCCAGCATGGTGCCCGCTTCGGCTTCGGCTTCCCAGCCATTAAGCTCTGCAAATTTCATTTCAAGCTCAGAAGCCCGCTCACCATCCGCATCGGAAAAATTCGGATTAGCATATAAGGCATCTTTTTCTTCCATGATCCTGAATAACTTCTCGTTACCCATCAGTACCGTTTTTAAAACCTGTACTTCATCGAATGCATAATGATCCTGCTTCAGCACCGAAAGCCGCTGATCGGCCCCAAGGATGACCTCGCCCGTATTCGGCTGAATTTCTTTTGCGAGTATTTTAAGAAAGGTCGATTTTCCAGCGCCATTGGCACCGATCAGACCATAACAATTTCCCGGCGTAAATTTGACATTAACATCATCGAAGAGTTTTCTGCCACCGAATCTAAGGCTGACATTACTTGTACTGATCATTTATTAAAATCCCAGAATGTCGACGTAGGTTGTACCTTTTGCCAGAGCCGAAGAGGTTTTTGCATTCTGGCCCTTTATCAGAACCTTTGAGTTCTTAAAAAGCTCTTTGAACGCCACACGAGAAATGTTTTTCAGATTGATATTTTCGTTTTGATCGCGCAGCGCCTGTAACAGTACGCTATCGAGTCGCTTTTCAGCGCGGTTCAGTTCAAGAACAATACGGAATGAATTATTGGCCTGCGGCGGAATATGATCCTGCATAATTACCTCTTCAATTGGATGGCCTTAGGTAGCACTAATAGGCTTTAATTGGCTAGTAAAATGAGAATTAGCGCAATAATTGCAGGGCCACCCTGAATGAAAAGAATCCTTCGATTTACCGAGTATGCACCATACGCCGCAGCTACAACTACACAACCCAGGAAAAACACCGCCAACTGTTTAGCAAACCCGGGGTCGGGATTGAAAAGGCTCCAAGTCAGCCCGGCGGCCAGAAAACCGTTATACAGCCCCTGATTGGCTGCCAGCACCGAAGTAGCTGCGGCTTTTTGCGCATTCATGGCAAATGTTTTCAACCCCAGTGGCTTGGTCCAAAA
>JANOJH010000157.1:0-1420 GCA_031408135.1 Bdellovibrio sp.
AATAGGAATGTCAATGAGAACAGCCGAGTCCTCTTGTGCAATTGGCTTTCGCGGTCTCTCAACCTTTTGGGTTCTCCACTCAAACGCAGTGATCATCAACGAAATGCTAATACTAAGACCAATCAAAAAAAATTGCCCTGATTTTCTGTTAAGATCCTTGTCGGGATTTTTCTTGGCTTCCATAATTTTGAGGTTTAAGTTTTTAAATTCTTAATCCTGAAAAAAGTAAGAAGTCACAGTTTTGGCTTAATCATTTCATGATTTTCTTTGCTATCCTTTTGCGTCACTTTTTTCTCCCATCGAAAGACAATGATGATGAGCATGACCAGGATAAGAACGATGGCAAATAGTGAAAATACTTTTAGGATCTTTTTGAGGCGTTGATTTTCTTCATGGCCTTTTAGCACAGCATCATAGTTCCTGAATCTTTCCGGGCCTCGGGCTGTCAACCGCTTTCTGCGCAACCGTATTTCGTGTCTACTCATTCGTACCTCAGCTTAATATTGAAACTCTTACGCAGCTTGTCCAAGGCGCGGTATGTCCTCATCTTTGCGCCACTTTCTGTGATGTCCAGTATAAATGCTATTTCCTTAAAATCTTTATCTTCAAAAAAGCGAAGTTCCAATACCTGTAGCATATCGGTAGGCAAATCCTTCATAAAATCTATTAGCTTGTTGATCATTTCCTCGTCCCAACCTTCCTCTGTGCTTTCTACTAGTTCTTTTACTTTCAGCTCTTCAATGCTAAATATTTTCTTGCCTTTGTTTTTGCGATAATGCTTATTGACTTCATTGCCGGCAATTTTATAAATCCAGGCAGAGAATGGTACGCCACGAAATTCATAACGTTTAAGGTTATTCAGGGCATTGATAAAAGTTTGTGAGCACAAATCGCCTGCCAGGTCTTCATCATCAGTTTGCCGGTAGATATAATTGAATATCCGGTCGAAATATTTTTCATACAACTCTCCAAAAGCCTTTGCGTCTTTCTTAGAGAGTTCTATGATCTCTTGTTCCTTCCGGATTTCATCTTCCGTCATGCGGTTAAATTCTACCTTAGTAATCCAAAGTATTGAGAATAGACACAAGTTTTTGGAATTGGCTGTTGGCAATGTTTTCTTTCGGCTGCGATTGAGCGCAAGCACAAACACAAACTAGAAGGACTATAAGATTTATTTTCATTGAAATAAATATACCGCTTTCTGAAAGGTAAAGTGACTTTCTGCAAGAATAACTGATTCCTCATCCTGCAAATTTTGACGTAAATTGCGTTACAATATATTGAGACATTTACGCGTTTTTTACAGTTCAGGTTGTTTGTACATAGTCTGGTTTCTTACAATTTTTCTTTTCGTGGTTGCCCTGCCCACGAAGGCGCAGCAATTCTCATTGCGTCAATATACCGTAGTGGATGGTTTGCC
>JANOJH010000754.1:0-1575 GCA_031408135.1 Bdellovibrio sp.
CTCTCGAAGGATTTCCATGACTTGTTTTGGGCTCAGCACGAGTGAGTCGCGTTCAAACCTTACACCGCCAAAAGTTTTGTACATGGTTATTTCCTGAGCACGGGATGAGAGAGTAAATGCGATGAAAAAAATAGCTAACAAAAAACGGGTTTTCATAACTAGCAAAATGTAACTTTTTTTTCGATTCTAAACTAAGATTTAATTGGATCAACTATTTTCTCATCCGTTCCACAATATAGAGAACATCGTTTACCCATTTTGGTGCATGTGGGTCTTTGTTTACTAAGGCTCCGTTGTTTAATTCTGCCATTACCAAAGCCGTTTCCTCGGAATTATCAATAAGGTAAGCTTTGGAAAATATTTGCAAACGGCCTTTCAAATAAGTCAATCCCATTTTGTAACGGTGTTCAACAATGGGTTCCGCTACATCATGGCCGCCTTCTGCCACTCGCTTCTTTACGCGATTAAAGTTAATTTCAAGAAAGGAGGTACACAAAAAGAACAGCACTACCTCATATCCTTTTTTTATCATCGAGTTTATCCAATCGTAATCCTTTTGAGTAGCCAGATTACTTTCAATCATAAAATCAGACATACTATTAATATGGGATGCAATCATTTCTCTTGCTAAAACATCAGCTTTAGCAAAATTCTCAGGCGTGTACATACCCGGAAGAGAACGGGTAATAAGATCAACATTAATGAAAGGGAGATTGAAATTTATGAAACCTTCCGCTGCTGCTGTTTCGTAATAGGTGGTTTTTCCCGCACCGTTAGGACCTGCGAGTATGTATAAGGTGGGCATTAATGAGCCGTAGAAAGGGATTTACTCTTTATTCTCTTGCTTGAGTCCTTTGGATTTTCCTCAATCAGTTGTCCGTTTTCCATGTAAATAATATTACTTCCGGCTTGTACTGCTTTAAGCCTGACATGCGCCCTAAATGCAATAGCCATTTTTTTGAAGTTGATATTTACCGCTGTCATTTTCATAAGGTGAAGTTAGCTAATTCTGACTTAAAAACCTCTCGGCTACTCGGCTAAGGGCGAGAGTGAAAATCTCTTCCGGTTGCAGTGCGGTTTACAATTGTCAATCGACTAACTTTTTGTTTCACTACTTTCTGCCCGTCCGTTCATCAGGCATTGTTAGTTGCTAGAGCTAAGGAAATTTTATGATTCTCTTAACCACTTGAATGTAAAAGCATAAGAGATTAAAAATTAAACAAGCCGCTTGGCTACTTCATCCCAGTTTACGACATTCCACCAGTTAGCCACATACTCGTTGCGTTTATTCTGATATTTCAAATAATAAGCGTGTTCCCAAACGTCAAGTGCTAACAAAGGGGTCCCTTTAAATTCTGCGGTTTCCATTAATGGGTTGTCTTGGTTAGGTGTTGATCCTATCTTTAATTTCCCATTATCATTTACCAACCAAGCCCAACCCGAGCCGAAGCGTGTTATCGCTGCCTGTGTAAATTGCTCTTTGAATTTATCGAAAGATCCAAAAGTTCCGTTGATAGCATCTCCTACTTTTCCTGCTGGCGCTACGCTACCAGGCTTCATTACTTGCCAAAAGAA
>JANOJH010000223.1:0-1312 GCA_031408135.1 Bdellovibrio sp.
GATGAATTGACCAACATGATGCAGCTCAACATGAATACGCTGGTCAATCTTTGTTACACGTTATTACCTGACTTAAAAACACATAAGAAGTCTTTCATTTTAAATGTTGCCTCTACCGCTGCTTATCAAGCAGTGCCCACGCTTACAACCTATGCGGCCACAAAAGCATTTGTTGTTCTTTTCACTAGAGGATTTAGGCAGGAGTTAATAAAATCATCGGTATCAGTCTCTTGTTTAAGTCCAGGGGCAACCTCCACCGGCTTCATTGACAGGGCCGGAATGGCGAGCATGAAAGAAAGGGCAGAGAAATTCAGTATGAAGCCTGAAGCGGTAGCAAAAATTGGAATAAAAGGGATGCTCAGAGGAAAGGCTGAAATTATACCTGGCTTCGTCAACTGGCTCTCAGTCCAATTTACTTACCTCGTTCCAAAAAGTTTAACTGAAAAAATTGCCCAAGAGCTTTATAAGACTACTTAGGGGACTATTGAGTTCTGACAACAAATGTAATCTTGCCGGTTGAAACGTTTGGAACTGCAGCACCAGATTTTTTTGAGAACGTTAATTTTTCAATAGCCTCTTTACAGGCTTTCTCTGCTTCAATGCTTAGTGTCTTCTCCAGCACCCGGTAGGTGATTATTTCACCGTTTTCATCCACCTTTATCTCAAATATAATTTTACCATTCGATTCATTATTTGGGATGTTGGGCTTCGGAATTTCATCCCAATTCCATCCTGCCAAATCGAGACCCACTCCTCCTCCACCTCCTCCTTGCTTTCCGTATAATGCCTTAGCATCTAACGAGCCCTCTTCACTTCCCTTGTCACCTACTTTCTTTTTATCATCGCCTTGATTGGCCGGATTAGGATTTCCATTAGCATCAGAGGGTTTCGTCTCGGCTACTTTTACTTCTTTTTTCTCCTCTTTTTTCACGCCCTCTTTTACTGGCTTAATCTCAGTCTCCTTCTTTATTTCTTTTACCACAACCGGGCTCTCTTCTTTAGATACAGGTTGCTCAATAACTTTCTCCAATGGCTTAGTTTCAATTTCTTCTTTTTGTTCCTCCTGAGGATCAGTTTTGGGTTGATCTGTTGGTGGCTCTTCTGTAGGAATGTCTTCAGCGCTAGCTGGAGTTTCCGGCTGAATGTCACCTGAGCCCTGATTGTCTAACCCAAAATTTAATTCAATACCGTATTCGGGAAATGGAGGGTTTGGTGCGCGCCAAGCCATCATAAAAAGAAAAGCAAGCAAAACAGCCAAGTGAATACCAAGTGAGGTAATCACAGCTATAGTCTTATTTTTTTTCTCCTGGCG
>JANOJH010000258.1:0-2467 GCA_031408135.1 Bdellovibrio sp.
AGGAGGGCAGCCCGGCACGTAAACATCAACCGGTATAACTTTATCGCAGCCTTGCAGAACATGATAGGCGCGGTAAAAACCCCCTGAACTGGCACAGGCACCCATCGACAAAACATATTTGGGTTCTAGCATCTGTTCGTAAATCCGAACGAGAATCGGGGCCATTTTTTCGGTAATTGTTCCAGCGACCAAAAGGAGATCGGCTTGGCGTGGAGAAAATCTCACCACTTCGGCGCCGAAACGGGCCAGATCATATTTCGGTCCCATCACCGACATCAACTCGATACCGCAACAAGCAGTTCCGTAAGGAAGTGGCCACAGCGCATTTCTCTGACCCCATGCAACTATTGCATCGAGCTTTGTAGTTAAAGCAAATGATCGCGACATGTCGTCTAAGTTTTTTGATTCAGACACTTTTACCTCGTTCGAAGAGTAAATTTTCAATTTTAAAATCAACTAAATTCAATCCGCATAATGACAAAAACCAGCAATGATGACAACGAGATATGTCTCCAAAGCCGTGACTTAAAAATCTTTCAACGCAATGACTAAAAATAAAATATTATGTTGGAGAATGCTGGAATATGTTCCTAGACTTTAGAGCAGCTTAAATAGTTTTCACAAGGAGGGGCAATGAAAACATTTTCAATCGCGTTTTTGGCGGTTTTCGCAATAACAATAGGGTCACAGGCAGAGGATTTGCTGATCAAAGTAGCAAATCCGGTTTCAACTAAACATGCTGCTAATTATTTTGCAGCTCAGGGACTCAAATCTGAGGCTCTCACCGAAAATTGGATTCGGGTTCAGGGTAACATCAGCCAGTCACAGTTCAGAAATTTCATCGAAAGCAGTTCGGTCGTGCATGTACAGAAGAACTACAAGATCACTTTACGGGAAAACTTTTCACTGAATTCAGCGCTGGCAACTTATTTAGCCGCTCATCCCGAGGCGAAAGCGTCTCCGTTGGCCGCTGGCCTGGATAATCCGGCAATTCCGGCAGTACCGGGCAGTTCAAATGGCACGGACCCTCTGTTTTCAAAACAATGGGGCATGAAGGATATCGGAGTTGAGTCCGCTTGGAAGCTCAATCCGGGCAACAACAAAATCATCGTAGCCGTAATTGATACAGGTGTTGATTACACTCACGAAGATCTTCTCCCGAATCTCTGGAGAAATTCTAAAGAAATTCCTGACAATAACGTTGATGATGATCAAAACGGGTATGTTGATGACATCATCGGTTGGGATTTTGTATCCAAAGATAATAAACCATACGATCTGGCAGCGACAAGCCTCGGTGATTTATTAAATGGTGGAAATCCTGGCCATGGAACTCATTGCGCCGGAAACGTTGCAGCTCGCGGTCAGAATTCAAAAGGTATTTCTGGAGTTGCACCGCATGCGCAAATCATGTCGTTACGATTCCTCGGCGACAAAGGTGGCACGACTGCCGACGCTGTGCTGGCAGTAAAATATGCGGTTGATAACGGCGCTAAGGTTCTTTCGAATTCGTGGGGATCTGAAGGCGACGATCCAGACGATGCAGCAAACAACCAAGCGCTGAAAGACAGCGTTCAGTATGCATTGGATCATGATGTTCTGTTTGTTGCCGCTGCTGGAAATGGCCATCAGGGCAAAGGCTATGACAACGATACAGATCCAAAACCGGGCGTGCCTGCAAGTTACGACCATGACAACATTATCTCAGTTGCCGCAATTGATGTGGGCGATAAATTCGGTTCATTCTCAAACTGGGGACGAAAAACAGTCGATATCGCAGCACCGGGAGTAAAGGTTTTCTCGACAACAGTCATGAACAAATATTCAGACACTGTTATTCCGATGTTAGGCGCTAACTGGGATGGAACGTCTATGGCTTGTCCTCACGTTGCCGGCGCAGCAGCTCTGTACTGGTCAGCTCATCCGGAGAAAACTTATAAGCAGGTAAAAGACGCAATTCTTAATTCTGCGAAGAAGATCGCAGCAGGTGATGGCAAACTTGTATCGAATGGTAAGCTTGATGTTGCCAATTTAATGAAACAGTAATTGTTTCATAAGAGTACGTTGTACAAAGATCACACTTCGTAAGGCTAGGTAACCCCTAGCCTTTTCTCTAGTATCAGATTTTCCAGCAACACTTAGTCGAAAAAAAACCGAAAACTCATTATACTCATAAGCAGTTGGTAGGAGTCTGTATGCGAAGCATTACGCGAAGTCTTATTCTCATTTTATTATCTGTTCTGCTGTCTGGCGCAGCTTATGCTCAGTCGAAAGTCTCTGTGGGTGCAATGCTTTTATTCGGAACCGGTAAAATGGGTAATAGTACCGATGTGCTGGACCGCTCGATGGTTTATACCCCGATAGCATTATTCGCCGGCTACAATATCAAGAAATTCAGGCTCGGAATTAACTACGAATACAATCTGGCCGGCCAATCGGAAGATCCGGCAAATCTTGGAAATCAGAA
>JANOJH010000299.1:0-1231 GCA_031408135.1 Bdellovibrio sp.
ACTTGATATTTTCCAACAGGAGCCTTTGGTCCGTTTTTGGCGTTTGCACCCCATAAAATCATACCTTCAAAAACTGTTGCCCCAGGATAACGCAAGTTCCATGAGAATGTATTGATACCTATTGCTGTAGTGGGCTTTGCGGGCTCTCGTTCCCACCTCGGAATATTGGGGTCGTTCTTATACTCTGGCTTATCTCCTTTAAAAATCCGGACTACCTTTCCTTGCGCATCAAGAATTTCAATCGTTACTGAATCTACTTTATCTTTCAAGTAATATTGAAAGGTTGCATCGTTCACTCCCCTTATGGCATCGGCAGGTTGAAATAAAATTGTACTTTCTTTCATCAGCTCTGGTGTAAGTTGTCGCAGCGGTTGAATATCATCCAATATCCAAAACCCACGACCGTGTGTGCCTAGCACCACATCGTTATCTTTCACTACTAAATCGCGGATAGGTGTGTCGGGTAAATTTAATTGAAGTGATTGCCAATTATCACCGGCATTGAACGAAACATAAGCGCCATGTTCTGTACCTAAAAATAAAAGGCCGGGTCTCATATGATCTTCGCGTATCGATCTTGAGAAATGTCCGTCTTTAATTCCAGTTACAATCTTTGTCCATGTTTTTCCAAAATCTTTAGTCCGGAAAACATAAGGCTGCCTGTCATCAACCTGATAACGAAAGGCAGCAACATACGCTGTTCCTTGAGTATGCTTTGATTCATCTATAATTGCTACAACAGAATTCTTTGGTAAATCTTTTGGGGTGATGTCTGTCCACTTCTTGCCACCATCTCTGGTGATCTGAATCTTACCATCATCTGATCCGGCCCATATTGTATTGATATCATGAAAAGATGGAGCGAGAGCAAACACGGTTCCATAAATCTCAGGACCATTCATGTCTTTGGTGATTTCACCACCCGTTACACCAAGTGTTTCCGGATCGGCATAGGTTAAGTCTGGACTAATCTTCTCCCAACTTTGTCCATCGTTGGTTGTCTTCCATACATGTTGCGAACAGGTGTACAATGTATTTGGATCCTTTGGCGAAAATACAATGGGGTACGTCCACTGCCAGCGCTCCGGCAATGAGCTGGCAGGTTCGCCTGAAAAAAATCTGGGGTAAACTTGTATGTCCCGTATCTGTCCGGTAGTACGATCATAGCGTGTCAACAATGCACCCTGGCTTCCTGCATAGTAAACATCCGGATTCAATGGATGCGAGGTGA
>JANOJH010000300.1:0-1215 GCA_031408135.1 Bdellovibrio sp.
TTTCAAGCATGGCACGGCTAAAATCTTTATCTCCTACCCGGCCCGGCCACTTAGGTTCCGGGAGATTGTTAATATCCTTATTTGCCCACGGAGCTTTGTAGTGCGATATCGCTCCCGGATAATAACCACGGCAACTTTGTACGATATCCAGATCCACTAATTCTGGTATTACATAATTTCCCCCACTATTGCCATCAGCGATAATCAGGTGTTTTGGATTTTCCTTTCGGATTACCGCAACAGCAGCGATTGAAAGCTTGCGATAGGATTCACCAGGCACTGCACTCTTTTTCGAGTGTTGGTTGTTCATATCCTCAATCATGCTGGGTTCATTCAACAAATCGAAGCTTATCTTTTTGCGGCTTACCTGTTTATAACGCTTCGCCCACATGCTCCAGTGAAAACAGAATGCATCCAAGGCAGCTTGATCGCGCCACAAATTATATGGTTCGTTAAAACCTGCGTTGATACAATAACCGGGAGCTCGATGAAGATTCAGACTGACATGCAGCTTATACGTATGTGCCAAATGAACAAGAGCATCAATTCTATCAACCGCCTCTTCATCGATATTGAACACTTCTTCAGGTAAAATATTTCTGCTTCTGTCAAACTTCAGATAACCGGGATAGGCCATCGGAATCCGCACAAAATCAAAACCCCAGTCGTGCATCCATTTGAAATGGTCTTCGGTGGTTTTTATGCGTTGGCTCATCGGATTAGGACTAAAGAAATCAAGCAAGTTGAATCCTTTCCATTTTGGTATTTTCATTTTTGCTTTTTCCACACCGGCAAAAGCATCATCAACAAGACCTATGGCAGCTGCTGACAAACCAGTGGTCTTGATAAAGTCTCTTCGTTTCATAAAAAGTAAATTTCTTTATTTAATCTTAACTTTCTTTTTGTAGATGCTTTCCAAATTATTTTCAAATAAGGTATAGGGATCATCATAGAACTTCATAAAATCAGGAACACTTACCTGACCAGGATATGGTGCATAATAGTGTGTAGGGCTATTGATGTCATTTCGCCAGACCAGCACATAAGCGAGTTGAATATCATACATGTTTAATACCCGCAACAGCGTTTCTGTCCACCAGGTCGTGTTGGGTATTGATTCTAATCCGGTTTCTGTAAAGGCTGCGAGTTTTCCGGCACGTAAAGCATAGTCAGACACAACCTTAAGTTTTAATGCAGCTGTATCTAAGGCATACC
>JANOJH010000309.1:0-1866 GCA_031408135.1 Bdellovibrio sp.
AACACCCAATGCACCAAAGTAAATACCGGCGGCCCGATCGAAGGCATGAACATCAACAATCCCTACACGGTGGCTTCCATAACAAAAGTATTCACTTCGCACTGGGCGATAGCACGCTTGGGCCTAAAGTATCGCTTTCCAACAATTGTCCACATCACTCCCCTCCCTAACAAAACCTTCAATGTTCACTTTGAAGGTGCGAATTATCCGTATTTTGACAAAGACATGTACCAGTTTTTTGTAGGTGAACTGAACCGGATTGGCGTAAAGCACGTGAACAAGCTCACGTACGATGAAAATTTCAATTACGCCAGCGACGTACGCTACGACCCGATGCTGGCGCATGGTAACGAAGACCAGAACGTTGTGCAGATCATGAAAGATCTCCGCAAAGACAGCATTAATATCAATGCGGGCCTTGTAAGATTAAACGCGAAGGCGATGACCATTGAGAACTTGAAACTGCCAGCCAGCCTAGCGTTAAGAGTGAACAATATTCATTTTTTAGAAAAACGCGAATTCAATTCCGCGGACAACACAGTTAGCTTGTATCTACCCTCTTCTGAACTTTCCAGAAATTTAAAGGAAATGAACCGTAACTCAAACAATTTTGTCGCCGACAGATTTTTTAAAATGCTTTCTGTTAAAGAAAACTACCTTGATTTTATTTTAACCCGTTTATTGACCGTGCACCCAAATGAAGTGGCCATCATCAACGGCTCGGGCTACCCAGTGTTAGTGGATGGTTCAAAGGTTTACAACAAGGCCTCGTGTGCGGCGGTTCTTGAAATGATGTCTGACCTGCGGAACTCAGTTATGCAGGCCGGGTTTAACTTACAAGACATTTTGCCTGTAGCGGGTAAAGACACCGTGGCAGACGGCAACAGTACTGTAACGCAGCTTTACGGCAGTGATGTTAGTAATGGAGTGCTGCTCGGGAAAACCGGTTCGGTACTGGATACCGTGGCGCTTGCGGGTTTAATCGTTACCGAAAATGAAAATCTGTTTTTTCAGACGAGCTTTGCGGTGGATGGCCCTGAAGACCGCGCATCGGCTTACAATAAAATTAAAACCTGGATTACCGGCAAGCTAATCAAAGATAAAAAGAAATCGGCCCTGGATCAGTATGTACCCAAGGCGTTTTTACCATTTGATAGGAATAGTCAGTTGCGAAAAATCGAGTCTTATAAAATCCGGAACTAGCCGAAAATTTTCTGAAAGAATGATTTAACTTTTTGTCCGAGCGAAGCATCCTTAGTCGGTTGTTTTTTGTAACCGCCGCTGCTGTTGCTACGGAAATTTTTGTTGGATGGCTTTGAGTTAAACGCAGGTTTAGCTTTTTGTTGAGGCTGCACTTGAGCGCCCGCAACATAGCCTGGTTTAGGCGGCTGCTGTGGCTTGGACGGCTGAAATTTTTTGCCTGCGCCATTCGGCTTTTGATCCGGTTTTAAAGTCTTCAGATCCGGCTTTTTGTTCGGGTCGTAAGTTGGGCGTTCAGGTTGGCGCTCGTAAGGTTTTTTGCCGCCTGGTGTGCGGGCCTCAAACTTTTTACCCGGACGACGATCGCGATCCTGACCGCGGCCGCCTGGACGTGGTTTATCAAATTTACCGCGGTAAGAAGCTTCTTCGCGCTTAAGTGGTTTTAAATCTTTTATTAGTTCTGTATCTTCCATATAAATAGCCTCAATTTTATTTTTTGTGTACTGTTCGACGCGCTCGAGAGAGTCGATGTCGCGGTCGCTGATGAACGAGAAGGCTTTACCTTCGCGGCCGGCGCGGCCGGTGCGGCCGATGCGGTGCACGTAAGATTCGGCATCCTGGGGCATTTCGTAGTTGATGACAACGTCAACGCCGTTGATATCAAGA
>JANOJH010000316.1:0-3571 GCA_031408135.1 Bdellovibrio sp.
TCCAGCGCCTTAAAAACCTGCTTAAAGTGCAATGCCTGCCGCATATCAACAACATAAATCGATTTTTCGATTTTAAAATCTTCAAATTTGCGGCGCGCAAGTTCGATGTCTTTTGTGGCATAAAGGCCGGTACCATCAGTCTTAAGCAACAAACAGAACCCGAGATTTTCAGCCGAAAAATCAATTCCGATCGCCCCTTGCGACTCTTGTAATTTTCCTTCGGCAAAATATTTTTTCACTGTCTTAACAGAGTCGGCGTCCACTTCGGATTCCCAGTACCATCGGTCAAATTCTACCCCGGCCCATTTGTAAACCCGATTCATAAGTTCAATCGACCATTCCCGTGTTTCTTTCCACAGTTCGTAATATTCACCACGACCGGCTTCCAGTTGTTTGAGAATTTCAGTTAACTGAGCTTTATTCCGCTCGAAAATATCCGGCGTTCCGGCTTCGTCTTCCAGTTTTAAACTGGCCGTTGAATACATCTGCCCGAGCCATTCTCCGCGCATCGGATCGTTCCGTTTGGTTTCAAGAATTTCCGGCCCGGTATGGTTCTTAATATACCAAAGGCATTTGGCAACGTGCGTACCGACATCGCCCGGGAATGTGGAACTAATAATTTTATCGGTGCCAAAACTCCGGCGCAACAGTCGTATCAGAGAATCACCGAGACACAGATTTCGCATATGGCCGACATGCAATTCTTTGTGGGTATTCGGCTGCGAATACTCAATCATGGTTTTGGGGGCATCGGCCACAAGAACAGAACTGAACATTTCGGAATTCAGCGCTTTAAGTACCGTCGCATTTGCAAGAATCCCGGGTTTAAATTTTATATTTAAATAGGGGCCCGCTGCCTCAATTGAAGAGGTGCCGGCAACATCTCCGAGCAAACCCTTAAGCTCGCCTGCGACAATTGCCGGGGATTTTTTCAATGTTTTTGCAAAAATAAAGCAACCAAAAGCCAAGTGGCCCATTTCCGGGTTCGGTGGCTCAACCAAAGCGGTATAAATGTCTTCACTGGTAACGGAAATACCCATTTTCTCAAGGACTGCCTTCAGGGGCTCAGTTAAACTGAGCCTCAAAGGTTCATGCATGAGCACTTTATATTTTTTAGGCAACATGGTTAACAACCTAAAGCATTTTACGGGTATTTTCTATTACTTATTTGCCATTGTTTTAAAAATGGCCATGGTTTTTGAATCATAAAAGTATTCTCGGAAGTCGAGAGACACATACGAAGATTCATGAATACGGCCTTCGATGCAACCTAAGAGAGTTGCGTCGTTTATTCCGTCATAAAGACAGTTGACGGTGTCCCACGCTTTCTCGGAGTACGTAATCAGGTAACCTATATGCTCGTGGTGTCTGTAAAGTTTGACTACGGCATCCAGACGCGTGTTTCCTTCGGCGGCGTAGTCACCCTCAAGAATTGTGTCGCCCCAGACTTGAGCCTGTTTAAAGGAAATTCTCTCGAAAATTCGCTTTAATGAGGGGTCGAACTTTTGATTTTCACTGAAGTGAAAGACCCCCATTTTTGAGTAAGGTTTCTCACAGCTTTCCTCACCACATGCGACTGAGAATTTCGAAATTTCACTTTGAAAATCCGCAAACGATACACAGTTCACCAATAGCCCGATAACAAACAACATAACCGATTTTTTAGTCATAATTCCTCCGTTACCGGACATCTATGCAAAACCTGAGAGGCCCGCAAATGGACTTAAAATGCAGGGCCTTAAAAATCAGGTCTGATAACCGGATTATCTCCGCTTCGTAAAGGGAGACACCTGATATGAGTTTCTTGCTCCGCCGCGACCGATAAAAACTGTTTTGGTAACCGACATTTGTTTGTTCTCGAGAGAGAACTCTCCTGCTTTTTTAACATTAGCAGAAGTAGCATCACCAAAACTAGAAGACGAATTGCCACCACTAGCCATTACTATCAGACTGGAGCCGGCCTTTAGATCGGCGATTTTCGTAGCAGGTGCGCCATAAACCGAAACATTAAGTGCATCGGCCCCAATACCACCTACCGGACCGGGTTTCGCGCCTGGACGTGGAACCTCGGCTAATCCGATTACAGACATTAAAGTTACAAAAGCAGTTAAAATGAGTTTCATAATTTTTCCTTTATTATTGTTTAAAAAATAAGCTCTATATTTTTACTACATTGACCGCAAGCGCGCCAGACGTCAGTATTCTGTACAGTAAAAAATACAAGGATTACCCTGTGATTTTGCCCATTTGCACTTGCCTAGATTCTCGGTCCAAGCTAAAACCTTGCAATGTCTGAAATCCCTATACCAGCAAAAAATCCGCACCAACCGAAACCGGATTGGTTAAAAGTTCGCGCACCCGCCGGCGAGAATTACGCCCGTATTAAAAATATGCTCGGCGAACTGAAGCTCGCGACCGTTTGCCAAGAAGCCCGCTGCCCGAATATGGGCGAGTGCTGGTCCGGTGGAACCGCCACCTTCATGTTAATGGGCGAAGTGTGTACGCGCGGCTGTCGTTTTTGCAACGTCAAAACCGGAAATGCAAAAATCGGCCTGCCACCGGTTGATCCATTAGAGCCTGAAAAGGTGGCCTACTCCATTTCGCAGATGAAATTAAAGTACGTGGTTATTACATCAGTTGATCGTGATGATATGCCCGATCAGGGTTCCGATCATTTCGCACGAACGGTTAAAACAATTAAAAAACTAGATCCGCAATTGCTAGTTGAAATTCTGACACCCGACTTTCGCGGCGATGAAAAACTTGTTCAGCACCTTGCGGCAGCCAAACCCGACGTTTTTGCACACAACATTGAAACAGTTGAAAGATTAACACCCTCGGTTCGTGATCCCCGCGCCAAGTACCGTCAGTCATTGCGCGTGCTCGAAGCCGTTAAAGAGTTCGAACCCGGCATGTACACAAAGTCTTCGATAATGCTTGGGCTTGGCGAAACCGACGCGGAAGTTAAACAGACTTTGACCGATCTAAGAACCGTCGGGTGCGACGTTGTTACTTTCGGACAGTATCTACAACCGACCGAAAAACACCTGAAAGTAATTGAATATATTACGCCGCAAAAATTTTCCGACTGGCAGACACTTGCTGAGGGCATGGGATTTCTTTACGTTGCCTCGGGTCCGCTTGTCAGAAGCAGTTATCGCGCCGGCGAGTTTTTCATGAAGGGCGTAATTGAAAAAAAACGTCAAACTGCAGAGTTAGAACTTTGAATAGTTAACCGCCGTTTTTTTGAATCGGCAAAAAGGAAATAGCGAATGGCAACCGAAATCAAATTACCCGAACTGGGCGAAGGCGTTACAGAAGGCGAATTAGTTAAATGGACGGTGAAAGTCGGCGATTCAGTAAAAGCCGATCAAACAGTTGCTGAAATCATGACTGACAAAGCCACCGTTGAAGTTCCCACGCCAGTTGCAGGCGTTGTTAAAGAATTGAAATTTAAACCCGGCCAGATAATCAAGGTCGAATCTGTACTGCTTACTCTTGACGGCGCAACTGCAGTTGCAACTCCGCCTGTAACACAGGCGTCGAAACCGGTTGCTGTAACCACATTCTC
>JANOJH010000322.1:0-8191 GCA_031408135.1 Bdellovibrio sp.
CCAATGTCACCGTCACCATCCCCATCGAGTTCGACCGTTTGGTGGAAGGCGGGGAAACGATCAACTTAAGTTTGCTCAATGCGACCAATACCTCCATCGGCTTCCTGACCAATGCGATGCTGACGATCGTTGATGACGACTTTTACGGCAGCCTTTCCTTCAGCGGCGCGGCCTAGCATCGGCTTATTAAGTTACAATTCAATTTTATCGCGCGACTACAACGTTATTATGGGTATTACTTTTATTTCGGCATTATTATTACTGGCCGGAAATATTATCAGCGATATTATTTACGTAATGGTTGATCCGAGAATTGATTTTAAATGAGTAGGAACAAGTGAAGTTAATTGAAGGCCGACTGATTACAAATGAACTGACCTTAAAACGCTATCGTCGTTTTAAACGCAATAAGCTTGCGACGGCCTGTTCATGGGCTTTTTTGCTTTTGTTTTTTCTGAGTGTTATAGTTGAATTTTGGGTTAATAGTAAGTTGATTTTGATGAAGTATCAGGGCACAATTTATGTGCCGGTAATAATTGATTATCATCCTACGGTTTTTAATCGTGAAGATATTTTTGTTATGGACTACCGCTCGCTCGAATTCAAGGAGGGCGACTGGGCCGCTTGGCCACTGGTGCAGTGGGATGCATTCGAGAGTAACACCACGGTTGATACCTACCCGGCGCCACCAAGTAAATACAATCTGATGGGCACCGATGACCGCGGCCGTGATGTGCTGACCCGATTACTGTATGGATTGCGCTATTCGATCGTGTTTGCAATCGGCGCTTGGTTCTTTGCTTATTTTATCGGGGTTGTTATCGGGTCGGTGTCAGGATTTTTCGGCGGCACAGTCGACCTCATAGGAATGCGCACGGTTGAAATTATTCAGACCATGCCAACTACTTTAATTTTAATTACGATTATTTCGATTTTTACGCCGAACTTACTGGTGCTGATTGTGTTTCTGGCGTTGTTTGACTGGACAACGATAGCAACCTATATGCGGGGGCAATTCCTGCAACTCCGGAAGCGCGAATATGTTGAGGCGGCAAAGGCCCTTGGTGCATCAGACCGTCGTGTGATTTTCGGCCACATTCTACCGAATGCACTGACGCCCATCGTGACATTTTCACCGTTTGATATCGCGGCAAATATTTCGACGTTGGCATTTTTAGATTATCTGGGGCTGGGCTTACAGGCGCCCACACCAAGTTGGGGTGAGCTTCTGGATCAAGCCCAAAAATATATTACAACGGCTGAATGGCTGGTGTGGTACCCATCGGCATTTCTGGTGCTGACGCTAACCTTATTGATAAACATTGGTCTGGCTGTTCGCGACGCGTTTGATTCTAAGTCTTCCGTGGATTAGTCAAGCTGACAACATCCGTTCACCGAATTTGAAATTACGTTTAATCAGTTTTTAACAGGGTTCATTTTTTGCTTCGTCCGTACTAAATGAATTCCTTAATTAAAAAAGAATACTTTGATTTAATTAATAAATTGAATCAATCGAACAAGCGTAAAAATCAGACTTCTGATGTTTATTTTTATATAAATACAACCGACCCTATTGGTGAAAAACTATTTGCAGCCATTTCAAGTAATCAAAAAATTCTTTTGGTGGAAAAGAATTTCAATGGATCTTGGCGGCCTTTGTATTTAAGTGGCTTTTTTGAGTTAGAGGATTTTTTAGCTACTATTTTGAATTTACCTGAATGTGAAACCAATTTGACCGACTTTATAAAATCACATATTTTTAAGCTTGAGTAACAATTTATTCATTTCAATTGTGAGCTCAGCAGATGAGAAATTTCTAAAAGGTTCTTTAGAATCGTGCATAAGTATTTCGTGAGTTGTCAGGTTATATTCATAGCGGATGGAGCAGTCTTCATAATAAAAGAATTCATGTTCTAGCGGGCCGTATTGAATTCGAGCTAGCGGTAGTTTCAATCTGAATTTAGTTGTCATAAGATCACTAATAATATCTTTGGACTCAGAAGTTTTAAATAAGATCATTGTAAATTCTGAACTATCCGAAAAATCAAAGAAGACCTCATGAGTCTCTGTAGGCAAAACTAAATTCTTTAGAACTTCAATATTTTTTAATCTTTGCTTATAGGTCATGGCTACTTATCGGCTTAAATAAGCAGGGGCTTTAGCTTACCGGTAAACAGAGCAATGCGGCATTAAGTGCCAGCTCCCTATTCCATTTCCTCTAAATAGGTATAACCCGACAGACCTTCTTCGTAGTGGCAGATGAGCGCTTTGGCTTCGAGTTTGGTAATGTTGCCGTTAGAAATACTCTCTTCGGTAAATTGGCGGACGTTATCGACCATTTCGGCTCGGCCGTACTGAACGTAGGTTAAGACTTCAGTAACGGTGTCTCCCGGAATGTAATGATCGACGGTGTAGCCCGATTCGTTGATGGAAATGTGAACCGCATCGGTATCACCGAACAGGTTGTGTAAGTCGCCCAGGATCTCTTGGTACGCACCAGTTAAGAAAACCCCAATGTAGTAAGGAGCGTCGCCTTCTTTGAAGGGGTGCACTCGCAGCGTCTTTTTAACCTCTCCGGTTTCGGTGTCGATGAATTTTTCGATTTTACCGTCGGAGTCGCAGGTTAGATCGGCCAGAGTGGCCTCGTGACAAGGCTCATTTTTGTGATTGTGGATCGGCATAACGGGGAATAACTGCCCAACGGCCCAAGAATCCGGAATTGACTGAAACACCGAGAAATTACAGAAATAGGTGTCGCAAAGAGTTTCTCGCAAATCGGAAACGATGTCGTCGCAGTCGGGTGTTGTTTGGGCCATACCCAGCATTTTTGTAGCGATAGCAAAGAACATGCTTTCACACCAAGCGCGTTGGGTTAAATTCAAAACGCCGTAAGTGAAAAGATTCAGCGTTTCAGATTTTGACTGCATTAAGTCGTTGAAACATTCGTTGATGTTTTCAGTATTCAGTTTTTCAAAAATATACTGAAGTTCCTGCATAATTGCGGGATCGGTTTTTAAGGCGGCCTGCGGAGGTTCTTGGCGGAAGAGATTGTTGACACCCATAACGTTGAAAACCAGAACCGAGTGATGAGCCACGAGTGCGCGGCCGCTTTCGGTTACGATGTTCGGATGCGGAACATTTTTTTCATCGCAAAGAGTTTGCAGCGTTGAAACCACGTCATTGGCGTATTCCTGCTCAGAATAATTGATTGAAGAGTCGGACCAGCCGGTACCGTCGTAATCGACGCCAAGGCCGCCACCGACATCGATGTACTTAAGCTTTGCACCGAGCGAGTGGAGTTCAGTATAGAATCTTGCAGCTTCTTTAAGGGAGGATTTAATACTTTGTATGTGTGGAACTTGCGAACCGATATGGTAGTGAAGGAGTTCAAGACAATCGAGCATGTTCTGTTTTTTAAGAAACTCAAGACCTTCGACAATTTCAACTGCAGTTAACCCGAACTTAGAGCGGGCTCCGGCTGAGTCGACCCACTTACCGGCGCCTTGCGTGTTAAGTTTGGCGCGAAAGCCGATTTTTGGTTTGATATTCAGTTTTTTTGCGGCGTCAGTAATTAATTTCAGCTCGTCTTTTCGATCAACGACTATGATTATTTCGCGGCCGATTTTCTGGGCGAGTAGCGCGGTTTCAACATATTCTGCGTCTTTAAATCCATTACAGATAATCACACCGTTCGGTGTGTTCATGATTGAAAGAACGACTAACAATTCGGGTTTTGATCCGCACTCGAGCCCGAGGCTGACTTCTTTGCCATACTTTACGAGCTCTTGAACAAGGTGACGTTGTTGGTTCACTTTGATCGGGTAAACGCCGCAGTATTTTCCTTTGTAGTTGTGATCCGCAAAAGCGCGCTGAAAGCAGGAGTGCAGCAAATGGACACGTTCTTTAATAATATCCGGAAATCGGATCATGATCGGGATGCGAATTCCACGATCCTGCAGTTCCTGAGTGAGTTCGTAAAGATCTACCGACGAACCTTTTTCGCCTTTTGGGGTGACAGCGACATTTCCGGTTTGATTGATTCTGAAATAACCGTTGCCCCAGTTATTGATTCCGTAAACTTTTGCACTGTTTTCGACAGACCAGTCGTTAGACTTTTTCTTGTCGAAAGCGTGGGTAGGTGATTTTGGTGCATTATTTGGTGAATTTGTCGTCGTGGGACTTGCTTCTAAACTCATGGGGCCTCCCAAAAAAAACTGTCTTTTATGCTATTCGTTTACAGTTTCTTTCGGGGGGTTGCAACATTTTTACACGACTATTAAATTTAATATCTTACCGGCCTTGTAAATTATTTTACTCGGCGACTTTCCGGCTACCGCCGACGAAATCGTGGGAATTTCGAGCGCGGCACGAACGGCATCCGCCTCTGAGGTTTCAACTGAAATGTGAATGGTTCCACGCATTTTGCCGTTTACTTGAACACCCAGAGTAATCATATCATCCGCACAAAGAGCGGGGTTGAATTCGGGCCAAGGCGCTGTAACTACAAGCCCTTTTCCACCCAGTTTGTTCCACAGTTCTTCAGCGGTATGTGGCGCAAATGGCTGTAATAATTGAGTTAATGGAAGCAAAACTTTCTTCGATTTACATTCGTGTTTGTAAAGTTCATTTACAAGTATCATCATCTGACTGATACACGTATTAAAACTGAGAGCCTCGATATCCTCGGTGACTTTTTTAATTGTTTTATGGAGAACTTTCTCAACTTCCGGTGGCAGCGTTTCATCTGTAGCAATGCCTTCGCCAGTTGCCTCATTGATAGCCAAGCGGGTTAATCTGTCGAGAAAGCGCTTTACCCCGTCTATGCCGTTAGAATTCCATGGCTTGTCTTTGTCCATCGGACCTAAGAAGCAGACAAAGCACCTGAGGGCATCGACACCGGACTCTTTCGCCACGTCGTCCGCAGGAATAACATTGCCACGGGATTTTGACATTTTTTCACCATCAGGCCCCAGTATCATTCCTTGATGTGCAAGTTTTCTGAAGGGTTCATCAACCGGCGAAAGCCCGACATCAAAAAGTACTTTTGTCCAAAACCTTGAATAAAGTAAATGGCCGACAGTATGCTCGGCCCCGCCGACGTAAAGATCAACGGGTAGCCAGTAGCGGGCGACGTCGGGCGCGAAAGGTGCTTTTGAATTATGGGGATCGGTGTATCTGAAAAAATACCACGACGAGCCCGCAGCGCCCGGCATGGTGTCGGTTTCACGGCGGATGCCCTCAGAATAATTAATCCACTTTTTGTTATTCGCCAGAGGAGATTCGCCGGATGCAGAAGGTTCAAAATTATCGACTTCAGGCAATACAACCGGTAGTTCATTTACTGGTACTGCTTTTTTGGTGCCGTCGGTTAATTGTAGGATGGGGAAGGGTTCGCCCCAGTAGCGCTGGCGGCTGAAAAGCCAGTCGCGCAACTTGTACTGAACCTGCTTTTTGCCGAGGCCGGAATTTTCGATGTGGTCATTTATTTTTCTGATGGCTTCGGATTTAGAAAGGCCATTTAAAATTTCGGAATTGCAGAGTTTTCCGTCGCCGGTAAAGGGAAGATCGGTATCGGATTCTAAAACCCGGAGAATCGGCAGATCGAACTTTTGCGCGAATTCGAAGTCTCGTTCGTCATGGCCGGGTACTGCCATGATCGCGCCGGTTCCGTAATCCATCATGACGTAATCTGCAATCCAAACGGGAATTTCTCTTTGATTCAGCGGATTTATTGCAAACCCGCCCGTGAATATTCCGGTTTTTTCGGTGTTGGCTTTTCGGTCGACTTCGGATTTTTTTGCGGCCGCCTGAATGTAGGAAGCGACTGCCGCTTTCTGTTCGGTTGAGGTAATCAGTTTGACGAGAGGGTGTTCTGGCGCCAATACCATAAATGTTGCACCGAAAATGGTATCGGGCCTTGTGGTGAAAATTTCAAGTGCTTCTGTCGCCGGCTGTTTAATTTTAAATCGGACAACGGCACCCTCGGATTTTCCGATCCAGTTTCGCTGGCCTTCTTTGGTTCTTTCGGGCCAGTCTAATTTGTCGAGATCCTGTAGCAATCGTTCGGCATAGTCTGTGATTTTCAACATCCATTGTTTCATTGGTACCCGAATAACCGGATGGCCGCCACGTTCAGATTTGCCGTCAATGACTTCGTCGTTTGCAAGAACAGTTTTCAGTTCGGGGCACCAGTTAACGGGGACTTCTTTCTGATACGCGAGGCCTTTTTCAAATAATTTCAGAAAAATAAACTGGGTCCATTTATAATAATCGGGATCGCAGGTTGAAATTTCGCGCGACCAATCGAAACTGAATCCATAACGAGTCAGCGTGGCGCGGAAACTTCCGATGGCCTTTTGGGTTGTGATCGAAGGATGGACGCCGGTTTGAATTGCGTATTGTTCGGCCGGTAATCCGAAAGCATCGTAACCCATCGGGTGAAGCACGTTAAAGCCTTTTGCCCGTTTGTAGCGGGAAACAATGTCAGTTGGGGTGTAAGAGGCGATGTGGCCCATGTGTAGTCCCGAACCTGAAGGATAGGGAAACATATCAAGTGCGTAGTATTTTGGTTTAGTGGAGCTGTTATCGGCCTTGTAGACTTCGTTCTGGGCCCAGACCTTTTGCCATTTGGATTCGATTTCGATGTGTTTCATAAGTGCAGATCTTAAGGCTTTGCTGGGCTGAAATCAAACTGAGAAGTTTAAATTTTTTATTGTTTGATCGGACTAACCGAATCTGGACTTCAATCGGGTCCTACTTTTAAGTCTTAAAATGAAACAGCCCAGTTTGGACCAATTTTCTTAACTTTTTTTTGGAAACACCGATAAGAAATATGATGAAAAAAGACCCAAAACACAGGCCAATACTGGTTTTAGACGAAGACCCGGAGACGCTCGAACTTATGCTCGAGCCGCTCAGATGGGAAGGCTACGATGTGCGTGGTCTGACTTCTCCGGCAGAAGCCAGCGAAACACTGAATCTCTGGAAGCCCCAGATGGTGATTGTGGATCCTGATTTTGGTAAGACAAACGGCCTTGAATTTCTGAATACCCTGAGCGAAACGCTCGGCAACACGGCATTGATTATCGTTTCTGCCAACACCGCAACCGACCGGATAACTCAGTGTCTGGATCTGGGAGCGAGTGACTACATTGTTTCGCCGTTTATACCGCTTGAGTTTCTTGCGAGAGTGCGCGCCCAATGGCGTTTTCTCGATGCTAAAGAAGAATTGCTCGAAGCCAATCAGAAGTTGCTTGAACTTGTTGAAATTGATGACCTGACCGGTCTTTTCAATATGCGTTCGATTTATCAGAAACTTGAGTTTGAAATGGAACGCGGTAAACGTTTCAACAGGCCGGTAACGGTCGTGATGATCGATATGGATAAATTTAAAATGGTGAATGATGGTCATGATCATTTGTTTGGAAGTTATATTTTGTCTGAAATCGGCAAGGTTATTAAAACCTCTACCCGAACGGTGGATATTCCGGCGCGGTACGGTGGTGACGAATTTTTAATTGTGTTATCAGAAACTCCGCTGGCCGGAGTGGATATGTTCTGCGAACGCCTGCGTAAGAAAATTGAGCAGATGACATTTGAGCAAGGCGAAGATTCTATTAAGCTTACTTTATCAATAGGCTATGCCACAACCAAAGGTACCGAGACCGAACAGATAACTCCGCGTGAACTGGTCAGACGTGCCGACGTAGCTCTCTACGAGGCAAAAGCCCGCGGCCGCAATCAGGTGGTCAGTTTTGACGGCAGTACGCCCACTGACCGACGAATTGAAAAGTCTGCAGCGATGAATATTTTCGAGAAAAAAAGAAAGACAGCCTCTTAATTTAGTGGCATATCACTGGCTTGATGGAAAACAAGCAACGCCGACCGCAAATCAATAGTACCCGGTTATTGCCGAATCAAAATGCCTACACGCTGGCTTTGAATAATGAATTCAAAAGTTATGCTTTTGATGAAGAGCGAGCGCCGTTAAATAAAAATAAGTGGCGGTCTGAGGTTTTTAAATGCGAAGACGCCAAACCGGTCGATGTTGAAATCGGTACCGGTGCAGGGATGCACTTTGCTCATCGTGCGAATAAGAATCTTGAACGTAATCTGGTAGGCCTCGAGCTTAAATACAAGCCATTGATCCAATCGATAAAAAGGGCTCAGGTGTTGGGCGCCAGAAATACGG